>DATDCR010000222.1:0-8427 GCA_036524215.1 Burkholderiales bacterium | reverse complement strand
CGGACGACCAGAAACGCACCGTCGACGTGGCGCAGGCGTTTGCCAACGGCGCGGACTACATCGTGGTCGGCCGGCCGATTCGCCAGGCCGCCGATCCGCGCGCGGCAGCCGAGGCGATCCAGGCGACGATTGCTTCTATCTTCCCGGCCTAGCGAGCAGTTCCCTGAGCAGACGCTCGAGCTGCCCGTGCATGGGCAAGACGGTGCCGTGGAACAGCACTTCCTCATTTTCCCCAGTGCCGCGCGTGACGCGGATGGTCGGGAAATTCTCCACCTCCAGGTCGCCGACCTCGTCGGCCTGGTCCTCGATGTCGACCCAGCGGAACTCGGCCTGCGGGAACTTCTCGCCGAGCGCGAGAAAGCCGTTCCGGTAAGCGACGCACGTATCGCACCATTCCGCGCACAGACAGGAAACGACCACGCCCCCCACGGCCATGGCTGATTCTATGCACGCGCTAGCCGGCATGGCGGGCCTGGTCGCACTCGCCTGGCTTTTCAGCGAAAAGCGCCACGCCGTGCCCTGGCGCGCGGTGGGCGCCGGCATCGTGCTCGAGCTCGCCCTGGCGCTCCTTTGCCTCAAGGTTGCCGCCGTGAAGAGCGCCTTCATGGCGCTCAACGACGCGCTGCTCGTGGTCGAGCGCGCCACCGAGGCCGGCACGAGCCTCGTCTTCGGCTACCTCGGCGGGGCGAAGCCGCCTTTCGCGGTCACGGCACCGGAGGCGAGCTTCATCCTCGCGTTCCGTGCCCTGCCGCTGGTCCTCGTCATCAGCGCGCTTTCGGCGCTGCTCTTTTACTGGCGGGTATTGCCTGCCGTGGTGCGGGCGATTTCATGGCTGCTGCGCAAATCGATGGGCGTGGGCGGCGTGGTCGGCCTCTCCACGGCGGCGAATGTCTTCGTCGGCATGGTGGAGGCGCCGCTTTTCGTGCGGCCGTACCTCGCGCGCGTGTCGCGAGGCGAGCTCTTCGCCCTGATGGCGGCGGGCATGGCGTCGATCGCCGGGACCGTGCTCTTCCTCTATGCCAGCATCCTCGGGCCCGTGCTGCCGAACGCGGTCGCGCATCTGCTGATCGCCTCGATCCTGTCTGCGCCGGCGGCGCTCGCGCTTTCCTTCGTCATGGTGCCGCCGGAAGGCGAGGCTACAGGAGGAGAGTCCAGAGGAGGCTCGTTGGACCTGCGCTCGGAGGCGACGGGCAGCATGGATGCCATCACGCGCGGCACGCTCGAGGGCGCGCAGCTCCTGATCAACATCGTCGCCATGCTGGTGGTCTTCGTGGCGCTTGTCGCGCTGGTGAACCTCGCCATCGCGCCCTACAGCCTGCAGGGATTGCTTGGCGTGGTGCTGGCGCCGCTCGCCTGGCTCTGCGGCGTATCGTGGGCCGAAGCGCAGGACGCCGGCGCGCTCCTCGGCACGAAAACGGTGCTGAACGAGCTCGTCGCTTATATCGATCTGTCCCACGCCGGCCTGTCCGAGCGCAACCGGCTGCTCATGACCTACGCGCTGTGCGGTTTTGCCAACTTCGGCAGCCTCGGCATCATGATCGGCGGGCTCGGCACCATGTGCCCGCAGCGGCGCGCGGAGGTGGTTTCGCTCGGGCTGAAATCGATCGCGGTCGGCACTTTGGCGACTTGTTTCACGGCGGCGAGCGTCGCCTTGATCCTGTAATTCGCCTGTAGTTCGCCTACTACATCAGGTTCATCTTTTCGAGGATATCGGCGCGTGGGGGCGGGCCCTAGCATCGCCGACATGAAAGCCGACGTCATCGACCAGCTGCGCGACGCCCCGGACCTGTATTCCTTGACAAAGGGGGTGCTCGGGCTTTGTGAGCCGTTCGGACCAGTGCACAGCTTCAGGCTGGTCCACAACCGCGGCGCGGCGCGCGTCGTCTGCTTCATCGAGCTCGAGTCGCCCAAGCAGCAGCCGGCGCTCGTGCGCGCGCTCGGGGCCAAGGTCATCCATGGCTCGGCCTGCCTCGATATCCCGGTCGGCGAGGAGTTCGAGGGCGGCCACAAGGCCGGCGTAGCCCCGATGCACCACGCGCTGCACCATGACGTTTCCGCGCGGGTGGGCGCGCAGCAGGCGAGCAACTAGCGCAAGATTCCCCCTTGCATACGCACCCCTCTCCCTTCGTGCGTATGTAGGCATCTGGCCCCGGCACCCCTACCGGGGCCTTTTTTATGCGCGTCCTCTTCGTTACGCCGGAGTGTGCGCCGCTCATGAAGACGGGCGGCTTGGGCGATGTCAGCGCCGGCTTGCCGGCGGCGCTGCGCGCGCACGGCCACGACGTGCGTGTGCTGCTGCCGGCGTACGCGGCGATTCGCATCGAGGCCGAGGAGCGCGCACGCGTGCGCCTGCTCGACTTCGACGTGCGCATTCTCGAGGCGGGGGATTTCCTCCTCATCGATTGTCCGCCGCTGTACGACCGGCTGGGCACGCCGTACCAGGATGCCGACGGCCGCGACTTCCCGGACAACGCCATGCGCTTTGCCGTCCTGTCGCGCGCGGCGGCGCTCCTCGGGAGCGACGCGACGCCGCTCGACTGGCAGCCGGAAGTCGTGCATTGCAACGACTGGCCGACGGCACTCGCGCCGGTGTACATGCATTACGGGCACAGCCGCGCCACGTCGGTCATGACCGTGCACAACCTGGCGTTCCAGGGATTGTTCGACGCCTCGCTGCTGGAGCGGCTCGAGCTGCCGCCGGCGAGCTTCGCCGTCGAAGGACTCGAGTTCTACGGCAAGCTCTCCTTCCTCAAGGGGGGGCTCGTTTATGCCAACGCGATCGCCACGGTCAGTCCGAGCTACGCGCGCGAAATCCAGACCGAGGCGCTAGGCTGCGGGCTCGACGGCGTGCTGCGCGCGAGGCGCGAGGTCCTGCGCGGCATCGTCAACGGCATCGACACGAGCGAGTGGAATCCGGCCACCGACGCGCGCATCACCGAGCGCTATTCGTGGAGTGGGCTGGAGCGAAAGGCGGCGAACAAGCTCGCGCTGCAGCGGCGCATGCGCCTCGAAGAGGACGCGCAAAAGCCGCTTCTCGCCGCCGTCTGCCGCTTCACTCATCAGAAGGGCAGCGACCTCATCGCGGCCGCCGCCGAGGCGCTCATCGACCTGCCGGCGCAGCTCTGCCTTCTCGGGCGCGGCGATCGCGAGCACGAGCGCATCCTCACCGGCCTCGCCGACAGGCACCCCGGCGCCATCGCGGTAGAGGTCGGCTTCGACGAGGACCTTGCGCATCTCATCGAAGCCGGTGCCGACATCTTCCTCATGCCTTCGCGCTTCGAGCCGTGCGGCCTGAACCAGATGTACAGCCAGCGCTACGGCACGCCGCCGGTCGCGCATCGCACCGGCGGGTTGATCGACACCATCCTGGACGGAGAAACGGGGTTTCTTTTCGAGGGCGCCGAAAGCGGCGCGCTGATTGCGGCGGTGCGCCGCGCCGTGACGGTTTATCGGGATCCGCGGCGCTGGCGCGAGCTGCAGCGCCGCGGCATGTCACGCGACTTCAGCTGGGCTGGACCCGCTCGTCAGTATGCCGATCTTTATGCGCGGCATGCCAGGGCGCTGGCGCTTTGAGGGCGGCGTCTTCGCGCTCCCACCCGCGCATGCGCTCGACCATGGCAGCGTCGTATTCCCCGCGGATCGGCCAGCGGCTGTTCCACAAGTTGAAGCGCGGCCGCGCGCCCATGGCATCCTGCTGGGCGGCGGCGAGCGCCGACAGGGTGCCGACGTCGCGCCAGTAGGCGCGCTCCTCGTATTCCTGCACCCCGGGAACGCGGTTCTCGGCGAAATCGTAGGCATACACGCGCTCGCTCCTGCAGATGCGCGGCAGCAGATCGCGGCCGAAATCGACCTCGCCGGCGGCGCGCCCTTCGCGCAGTACGCGCTCGAGCACCTGCGGGTCGAACAGGTAGTTGCCCATGGAAGCATAGGCAAGGCGCGGATTGCCCGGGATCGATTGCGGCTGCTTCGGCTTTTCCGCGAATTCGCGCACGCGGCCGTCGGCGCCGGCGGCGAGAACGCCAAAGCCGCGCGCCTTCTCGATCGGCACTCCGACCGCGGAAACCGTGACGGTCGCCTGGCGCGCGCGATGGAATTCGATCATCTGGCGCACATCCATGCGATAGACATGGTCGGCGGCGAATACGGCGACGATATCGGGCGCCTGCGCTTGCAGCAGGTCGACATACTGGTACACGGCGTCGGCCGTGCCCTTGAACTGGCCGCCCAGGGTGTTGGAGCGCGGCAGCAGGACCTTGATCTGTCCTTCGGACTCATCGAACCAGGGCGCCCATGCCGTCTCGATGTGCTTCATCAAGGATTCGGGCTTGTACTGCGCGAGCACGTAAATCGTCGCAATGCTCGAATTGACGAGATTGCTCAGAACGAAATCGACGATGCGATAACCGTTGACGAAAGGAAGCGCTGGCTTTGCATGCTCGGCCGTCAGCGGATAAAGCCTTGTGCCTTCACCTCCGGCCAGGACCAGGGCGACGATCTTCATTTGGCGGCGTACCTTTGGGAGTGAGCTTGTTGTCGGGTAACAGCGATGGATCATATGGACCGGTAGCTATTCGCACTATCGACCGGACTGGATTCGTGCTGTAACAGCGACCCCACCCGCCGTAGTTGCCATGCGACAGGAAATTCAAGCCGCGGTGATATCCCGTTATCACCGCCAGCCCTACGATGCTTCCACCAAACGGGGGTGCGCCTCTGACCTTGCACCATCGATCCCTGCAAATTCGCTTCGTCACCATCGCTGCAGCGACGTTGCTGACGTTCGCCGCGGACCAGGCGCTCGCGCCCTCCGCGCCAGTAACGATGGACGAGGGAGCGAGCTGCGTTCCCGAAGAAACCTTCGCCCTGGCGCCGCGCGATCCCGCGCAGGCCTTGCTGGTGAAGTTCCTGTCGCGGCGCTATCTGATCGCCGCGGAAGCCACCGAACGGATGGTCGGGGCGGCGTATCGCGCCGCGCGAGAGGTCGGCCTCGATCCGCTCCTGGTCCTGGCGGTCATCTCGGTCGAGTCGCGCTTCAACCCGATCGCCGAGAGCGTGATGGGCGCGAAGGGGCTGATGCAGATCATCCCCAAGTACCACCAGGCGAAGCTGGTGGAAGAGGGCGGCGAGGCCGCGCTGCTCGACCCGGAGAGCAACATCCGCGTCGGCACGCAGATCCTGCAGGAGTATGTCTATCGCACCGGCACGCTGGAGGCCGGGCTGCAGTACTACAACGGCGCCTTCTCCGACGGCTCGGCGCTGTACGCGCAGAAAGTACTGGCGGAGCGCGCGCGGCTGCTCGGTGTGGTGCAGCATGCGAGCGACGTAGCGGCCGTCGCCATCCACGGCAGTTGACGATGCTGCGCCCGCTGATCCTTGCTCTGGCGCTCATCCTGCCGGGCCTCGCGGCTGCCGCGGAGAGCCTGAGCGCCAGCGACGTCGCCGAGATTCGCGCGGTGATCAACCGGCAGATCGATGCTTTCCGGCGCGATGACGCGCGCGGCGCGTTCGCCCTCGTCTCGCCCGGCGTGCAGCAGGAGTTCGGCACGCCGGAGCGGTTTCTCGATGTGGTACGCGGCTCGTACCGGGCGGTCTATCGGCCCGCCACGGTCAATTTCCTCGAGGTCGTCGCGATCGGCGGCGAGGCGGTGCAGCCGGTGCAGCTGACCGACCGCAGCGGCGCCGTCTGGCTGGCGTACTACGCGATGCAGCGGCAGCACGATGGCAGCTGGCGGGCGAGCGGCTGCCATCTGGTGCAGCCGGCCAAGACGATTCAGACGTAAGCTGCGCCTCGGTGGAGGCGCCCGCGCGATCGCTTGTTTCTCCCAGCACCGTCTGGCGCGGCCGCGCGCATCCGCTCGGCGCCACGTGGGACGGTGCCGGGGTCAATTTCGCGCTGTTCTCTAAGAACGCCGAGCGCGTGGAGCTGTGCCTGTTCGACCCGCGCGGCCGGCGCGAGATCGAGCGCGTCGAGGTGCGCGATCGCACCGACTTCGTCTGGCACTGCTATCTGCCGGACGCGCGGCCCGGCCAGCTGTACGCCTATCGGGTGCACGGGCCGGCCGACGGCGGCCACCGCTTCGATCCGAGCAAGCTGCTGCTCGATCCTTACGCGAAGCTCATCAAGGGAAAGATCGCCGCCGGCCTGGGCCGCTGCCAGGTCGTCGACACGGCGTTCAGCTGGGGCGACGACCGGCCGCCGCGCACGCCGTGGCACGACACCATCCTCTACGAGCTGCACGTCAAGGGATTCACGCAGCGCCACCCCGACGTGCCGGAGCAGCTGCGCGGCACCTATGCCGGCCTTGCGACGCGGCCGGTCCTCGATTACCTGAAGCGGCTCGGCGTCACCGCGGTGGAGCTGCTGCCCGTGCACGCCTTCGTGGACGAAAAGCGGCTCGTGCAGCACGGCCTGCGCAATTACTGGGGCTACAACAGCATCGGCTTCTTCGCGCCGGAGCTGCGCTACTCGGCGAGCGCGACGCTGGGCGAGTTCAAGACGATGGTCAAAACCCTGCACGCTGCCGGCCTCGAGGTGATCCTCGACGTCGTCTACAACCACACCGCCGAAGGCGATCACAACGGCCCGACGCTCAGCTTCCGCGGCCTCGACAACGCGATCTACTACCGGCTCGACCCGGGCAACCCGCGCCGCTACCTGAATTTCACCGGCACCGGCAACAGCTTCAACGGCGCGCACCGCGTCGTCCTCGCGCTGATCATGGACAGCCTGCGCTACTGGGTGCAGGAAATGCACGTCGATGGCTTCCGCTTCGACCTCGCCTCCACGCTCGCGCGGAGCGCCGGCCAGGTGTTCGACCGCAACGGCGCCTTCCTCTCGGCGATCCGGCAGGACCCGGTGCTGTCGCAGGTGAAGCTGATCGCCGAGCCCTGGGATCTGGGCGAGGGCGGCTACCAGCTCGGCAACTTCCCGCCGGGCTGGCGCGAGTGGAACGACAAGTACCGCGACGCGATGCGCTCGTTCTGGCGCGGCGACCCCGGCGTGATCGGCGAGCTCGCTTCGCGCCTGGCGGGCTCGAGCGATATCTTCCAGCCGGCGGGCCGCAACCCGACGGCGAGCGTGAACTTCGTCACCGCGCACGATGGCTTCACGCTGCACGACCTCGTGAGCTACGAGCGCAAGCACAACGAGGCCAACCACGAAGCGAACCGCGACGGCAGCGACAACAACCGCAGCGCTAATTGGGGCGTCGAAGGCCCGAGCGACGAGCCTCACGTGCGCGCGCTGCGCGAGCGGCAGAAGCGCAACTTCCTCGCCACGCTGCTCTTCTCGCAAGGCGCGCCGATGCTCGTCGCCGGCGACGAGGCCGGCCGCACCCAGCGCGGCAACAACAACGCGTATTGCCAGGACAACGAGATCTCGTGGATCGACTGGGAGCTCGACGCCGACGGCCACCAGCTTTGCGGCTTCGTGCGCCGTCTCATCGAGCTGCGGAAGCACCATCCCGGCTTTCGGCGCCGGACCTATCCAAAGCCCGAAGACGTGCGCTGGCTGACCCCGCAAGGCGAGCTCATGACCGAGGCCGACTGGCGTCGGCCTTCGGCCCGCTCGCTCGGCATGCTCCTTCTCGGCAAGCAGCTCGCCGAGCGCGACGAGCGCGCCATGCCGATCGAGGACGACGACCTGCTGCTCCTTCTCAACGCGGATGCCGAGCCCATCGACTTCGCGCTGCCGAACGGCGGCTGGACCCTGGTGCTCGACACGACGGCCGCCGGACGCTCGGCGGAGAACCCCTACCGCCTGGAAGCGCGCTCGCTCGCGCTCCTGGTCAAAGCCAGGTAGCTGCGGACTCGCTCAGGGGGCCGGCACATGCCGGAACACGCGTTGGACGATGTCGCGGTCTTCCGCGCCGGCGATGGCCGCGATGGCCTGAACCGCCTTGGCATGCGACTCAGCGTGCTTATCCTTGCTGCGGGCAGCCCAGGCCGCGTAGGCATGCACGACGTGCGTGAAGGCAATCTCCCAGTCGGGCGTCCGGGCCGCGCTTAGAAAGTACGCGCGCATTTCTTCGGCATAGGCGAGCGCGGTGGTTCCCAGTCCGGCCTGCGCATGGGCCTGGGCGAGCAGCATGAGCGCGCGCATGCGCTGCAGCTCATTGCCGATCTGCTGCCAGTGCCACGCCGCGGCATGTGCCGCGTTGAGCAAGTCGCGCTGGTTCACCTCGCCGGCGGGATGCTCGGCAAGCGCCCACGCAATGTTGTTTGCGCTCGCACCGAAGAATCGGTGCCAGCTCTCGGGCTTGGTGTCTTGCGGCGACTTCATCTTACGAGCGCTCCTTCCATGCGGCTTGCTCAAGCACTACGCGATAGCGATCAGCGTGGTTAGGCGGCACTAAGGCAGGCGCTCAATCGAGGAACGTCCAGGTGTCCGCGCCGTCGAAGCGCCTGACAACCACGGACTCCAACAGC
>DATDCR010000221.1:0-6291 GCA_036524215.1 Burkholderiales bacterium | reverse complement strand
CCCGCGGCCTCGCCGCGCTTCAACGCCGCAAACATCTCGCGCACGCCGCCGAGATCGGCCGGCACCAGGCGCACGTTGGCGCGCCCGCGGCCCTCGCGCATCAGCGGCTCCAGCCAGGCCGCCTTCGGCCGGCGATACAGCACGGTGATCGGCATGTGCAGCGCCGCATACTGCGCCGAGACTTCGAAAGCGCCCATGTGCGGCGTGAGGAAAAGGATCGGCCGGCCCGCCTTCAGCTCGGCGAAGATGAGATCGGCGCCCTGCACTTCCTTCACCAGCGCGACGACGTCTTCATGCGGGCGAAACCAGAGCGCGGGCAGCTCGGCGATCATCTGCCCGGCGGCGGCGATGGCGCTGCGGCGCACGCGCGCGTCATTCGCATAGCCGGCGGCGGCTAGGTTCTCGCGCAGGTGCCGCCGATAGGTGGGGGACATCCCATAGAGCGTCCAGCCGAGGACGCTTCCCAACGCATGCAAGAGGCGCAGCGGCAGGGCCCCGATCAGGCGAAGCGCGGTCCGCATCTACGACGGGAAGCGATGCAAATTTGGTATCCTTGCGGCCTTCTCCAAGGGGTCAAGCACGCAATGAGCGATTTTCTTTTTACTTCCGAATCGGTGTCGGAAGGCCATCCGGACAAGGTCGCTGACCAGATCTCCGATGCGGTGCTCGACGCGATTCTAAAGCAGGACAAGACCTCGCGCGTCGCCGCAGAAACCCTCGTCAAGGACAACCTCGTGGTGCTGGCCGGCGAGATCACGACGCACGCGCGCGTGAACTACGACGAAGTGGCGCGCAACACGATCAAGCGCATCGGCTACACCGACCCGGCGATCGGCTTCGACGCCTCGACCTGCACCGTGCTGCTCGCCTACGGGCAGCAGTCGCCGAACATCGCGCAAGGCGTCGATGAGGGCAAGGGCCTCGACCTCGAGCAAGGCGCGGGCGACCAGGGCCTCATGTTCGGCTATGCCTGCGACGAGACGCCGAGCTACATGCCGATGGCGATCTTCCTCTCGCATCGCCTGGTCGAGCGCCAGGCCGAGCTGCGCAAGAACAACCGCCTGCCGTGGCTGCGCCCCGACGCGAAATCGCAGGTCACCATCCGCTACGTCAACGGCAAGCCGGAATCCATCGATACCGTCGTGCTCTCGACCCAGCACGCGCCCGGCATCGAGCACAAGAAGCTTTCCGAGGCCGTGATCGAGGAAGTGATCAAGCCCGTGCTGCCCAAGGCCCTCGTCAAGGGACAGATCAAGTATCTCGTCAACCCGACCGGTGCGTTCGAGATCGGCGGGCCCAAGGGCGACTGCGGCGTCACGGGCCGCAAGATCATCGTCGACACCTACGGCGGCTCGGCGCCGCACGGCGGTGGCGCGTTCTCCGGCAAGGATCCGTCGAAGGTCGATCGCTCCGCCGCGTATGCCGCGCGCTATGTCGCGAAGAACATCGTCGCCGCGGGCCTTGCCGCCAAGTGCCTGGTGCAGGTGTCGTACGCGATCGGCGTCGCGCGGCCGACCAGCGTGATGGTGACCACGCAAGGCACGGGCAAGATGTCCGACGACGCGCTCTCGGCGCTCGTCAGCAAGCATTTCGACCTGCGGCCGAAGGGCATCATCCAGATGCTCGACCTGCTGCGTCCGATCTACGAGAAGACCGCGGCCTACGGCCACTTCGGCCGCGAGGACCGCGACTTCACGTGGGAAGCGACCGACAAGGCACTGGCCCTAAAGCAAGCCGCGTAGTTTCCCGGAGCTAATCATGAAGCCGCCATTCCGTGCCGACCATGTCGGCAGCCTGCTGCGTCCCCAGGAGCTGCACGAAGCCCGCGCGAAGAACCGGCGCGGCGAGCTTTCCGATGCCGAGCTGAAGAAGATCCAGGACCGGGACATCCGCGACGCGGTGAAGCTGCAGGAGGAGCTCGGCCTGCAGGCCGTCACCGACGGCGAGTTCCGCCGCGACTGGTGGCACATCGACTTCCTGCACGGCTTCGATGGCGTCGAGCTCGCCAAGGGCGATGCCTACGGCGAGGCGAAGTTCAAGGGCACCGACGAGCAGCCGCCATTCATGCTGGTCGCCTCGAAGATCAAGCGCTCGAAGCCGAACATGCTCGAGCACTTCAAGTTCCTGAAGTCGATCGTCACCAAGGGCACGCCGAAGTTCACCATGCCGTCGCCGGCGATGCTGCATGCGCGCGCCGATCGCGCGTCGATCAAGAAGACCTACCCGAACCTCGACAGCTTCTGGGCCGATCTCACCCAGGCCTATCGCGAAGAAATCGCCGACCTCTACAAGGCCGGCTGCCGGTACCTGCAGATCGACGACACGACGATCGCCATGTGGGGCGATCCGAAGGTGCAGGAGCAGTTCAAGAAGCTGGGCGACGACCCGAAGAAGGACGCCGAGCTCTACACCGCGGCGGTGAACGCCGCAATTCGCGACGTGCCGGACGACATGACGGTGGCGATCCATACGTGCCGCGGCAATTTCAAGAGCACCTGGCTGGCGAGCGGCGGGTATGCCGACTTCGTGGCCGAGCGCGTCTTCACCGGGCTCGACGTCGATGCCTTCTTCCTCGAGTACGACACCGAGCGCGCGGGCGGCTTCGAGCCGCTGCGCTTCGTGCCGAAGGGCAAGAAGGTCGTGCTCGGCCTGGTCAGCTCCAAGGTGCCGGCGCTCGAGAAGAAGGAGGATCTCAAGCGCCGCATCGAGGCCGCGGCGAAGTTCGTGCCGCTCGAGAACCTCTGCCTTTCCCCGCAATGCGGCTTCTCCAGCACCCACCACGGCAACAACCTCACCGTCGAGCAGGAGAAGGCGAAGCTCAAGCTCGTGATCGACACGGCGCGCGAGGTATGGGGCAACAAGTAAGCCGCTCCGTCCCCGACTAGGCGAGCACGACGAAGGCGCTGGCGATGCCGGCGAAGAGCGCGAGCAGGAAGAGCTGGCGCGGCGCGGCGTCGCTCGAGATCCGGCGCAGCCAACCGACCGGGCGCGGCGCGCGGGCGAGCTCGGCCCGAGAGGCGGCGCGAATGCTCTTCAGTGCCGCGCTCGAGTCCAGGAATCGCGCCAGCGGCAGACGGGTGTCCACCGCAATGGCGCGCGCCAGCGGCGCTTCGGGCGCCTTTGCCAACGCATCCAACTTCACGGTCTTGCTGGCGTCGGCAGAGGCCTCGCTCGCGTGTTCACGGCTGCGCAGCTCGGCCAGGCAGGTCGAGAGATCCGCAGCGAGCTCGTGCGCCGTCTGATAGCGCACCGCCGGCTCCTTCTTCAGCGCACGCGCCACGACGAAATCGAGCATCGCCGGCAGGCCGGGAACCGTTCGCGTAGGCGGCACATGCTCGACCTGCGTGATGCTGTGCGTCACCTGGTGAATGTCTTCGCCGGAAAAGAGCCGCGTGCCCGTCAGCATCTCGTACAGAACGATGCCGAGCGAGAAGATGTCCGAGCGCGCATCCACCGGCTGGCCGCTGATCTGCTCGGGGGACATGTAGCGCGGCGTGCCAAGCACCATGCCGGTGCTGGTCTTGTGGTCCGCCATGCGAACGCGCGCCAGCCCGAAATCCATGATCTTTGCCTGGCCCTGGCCGGTGAGCATGATGTTGGCCGGCTTGATATCCCGGTGCACGATGCCGCGGTCGTGCGCGTAGGCGAGGCCCTCGGCCACCTGCCGCGCGATCTCGACTGCTTCTAGCGCCGTCGCGCCTTCGCTGGTTATGCGCGTGCGCAAATCCGTGCCTTCGACGAGCTCCATGGCGAGATACGCCACGCCATCGTGGTCGCCGCAGTCGAATGTCGTCACGATGTTCGGATGGTTCAGCTTGCCGGCGGCCTTCGCCTCGAGGATAAATCGCTTGTGGTATTCGTCGCGGCCTTCCGCGTCCGGCTCGAGCAGGATCGTCTTCAGTGCCACGACGCGGTCGAGGTTCGGATCGCTCGCCTTGTAGACGATGCCCATGGCGCCGCGGCCGAGTTCGCCGAGGATCTTGTAGCGGCCGATCTTCGCTGCCTTCTTCGCCATCAGTAGCTCACTCGCTGCACCAGCTCGCGCAGGTATGCAGGCACCTCGGGGTACTTTGCGATCATTGCGGAACCGAACGGCTTGCGTTCCCCATCGAGCGCGCGCCAGCCGATCCCCGCGCCGATGAAGGCAGCGACCAGGACGATGCCGGCGAGCGAGTAGCGCATCTGCCGGCGTCGCAGCGCGCGGCCATCCGGCGCGAAAAGCTCATGCGTGCGCAATCCCGCGTCGGTAAATGTCCCGGCCCGCGCGAGCGATGCTTCGCGCCCCGGCGCTGCGTCGGCGAGCGCTTCGCGGAAGGCTCGCGAGGCAAGCAGCCTGGACGATCCGGCGAACTCGGCGACGCTCGCGGCTACCGCGATGCCGTCGCCGGTCATCGCCTCGGCGCCCTTGTTTCCGGTCAACTGCAAGGCGCCGTGGTTGAGACCCGCACAGAGCGGCAATCCGGCGGCGCCTGCGGTGAGCGCGCGCTCGGCGAGGCGCAGCGCGCCGATCGGGTCGCGGAACACCACGACGGCCGCGCCATCGGAGGCCTCGAGCACGACGCGACCCGCCGGCGGCAATTCGGCGGCCGTCACGGCGATGACCGCCTCGAGCTGCGCGCGCAGTCTCGCCTGCTCGCTCGCCGGACGGCGCGCGAACTCGCCGATCTTGAGGAAGACCACACTCGCAACCATGGATGCGCTCATGCGCCGAAGGATGCAGGGGTGAGGAAGGCTTGAAAAGGAAATAGAACCGGTTACAATCCGCCCCGCTGAGGAGCGTTGCGTCCCAGTTCCGCAAGCAGGAACCGGGGTCAGGCTCAGCTAAATTCAACGGCGCTCGCATTGGAAACGGTGCGGGCGCTTCGCATTTGGGGCCCCGCCTCAACTTAGGAGCTCTGTCATGAATGCTGCTGTAGCAGACAAGAATTTCACGGATTTCAAGGTCGCGGACCTGGCGCTCGCCGACTGGGGACGCAAGGAAATGCTGATCGCCGAATCCGAGATGCCGGCCCTGATGGCGATCCGCGCCGAATACGCGAAGGCGCAGCCGCTGAAAGGCGCGCGCATCGCCGGGTCGCTGCACATGACGATCCAGACCGCGGTGCTGATCGAGACGCTGAAGGCGCTCGGCGCCGACGTGCGCTGGGCCTCGTGCAACATCTTCTCGACGCAGGACCACGCCGCCGCGGCGATTGCCGCCGCCGGCACGCCGGTCTTCGCCTACAAAGGCGAATCGCTCGAGGAGTACTGGGAATACACCCATCGCATCTTCGATTTTGGCGATGGCAAGGGCCCCAACATGATCCTCGACGACGGCGGCGACGCGACGCTGCTCGTGCACCTCGGCCAACGCTACGACAAGGACCCGTCGGTGCTCGGCAAGCCCTCCAGCGAGGAGGAGGAGTACCTCTTCGCCGCCATCAAGAAACGCAAGCCCGGCTGGTACACGCAGATCGCCAAGGAAATCCGCGGCGTGACCGAGGAGACCACCACCGGCGTGCATCGCCTCTACCAGATGGCGAAGGACAAGCGCCTGCTCTTCCCGGCGATCAACGTCAACGACTCGGTCACCAAGTCGAAATTCGACAACATCTACGGCTGCCGCGAATCGCTCGTCGACGGCATCAAGCGCGCGACCGACGTGATGGTCGCCGGCAAGGTCGCCGTCGTCGCCGGCTATGGCGAGGTCGGCAAAGGCTCGGCGCAGGCGCTGCGCGGCCTGCAGGCGCAGGTCTGGGTGACGGAGATCGATCCCATCTGCGCGCTGCAGGCGGCGATGGAAGGCTACCGCGTGGTGACGATGGACTATGCCGTCGACAAGGCCGACATCTTCGTCACGGCGACGGGCAACTTCCACGTCATCACGCACGAGCACATGAAGCGCATGAAGAACAACGCCATCGTGTGCAACATCGGCCACTTCGACAACGAGATCGAGGTCGCGGCGCTGAAGAGCTACAAGTGGGAGAACATCAAGCCGCAGGTCGACCACATCATCTTTCCGGACGGGAAACGAATCATCCTGCTGGCCGAGGGCCGGCTGGTGAACCTCGGCTGCGCGACCGGACACCCGTCCTACGTGATGAGCTCCTCGTTCGCCAACCAGGTGCTGGCGCAGATCGAGCTCTTCACCAACACCAAGGCCTACCCGGTCGGCGTCTACATCCTGCCGAAGGCGCTCGACGAGAAAGTCGCGCGCCTGCAGCTGAAGACGCTGAACGCGCAGCTCACCGAGCTGACCGAGCAGCAGGCGCGCTATATCGGCGTGCCGAAGAGCGGCCCGTACAAGTC
>DATDCR010000220.1:0-6471 GCA_036524215.1 Burkholderiales bacterium | reverse complement strand
CATGCTCCACGAATTCCTGACTGGAAACTTCAACACCCTCGCCGACAGCTGCCGGGTGCGCGTTGCGAAGCGCTATGCGTCTTCCGTCCCGCCACCGGTCGTCGACCGGGGAATACCGCAATTTCTGAACCAGCTCATCGGCACGCTCCAGGCGGAGCAGCGCACGACGGTCCGGGTGACGAGCGAGCCGCAGCCCTCGCCCGCTTTTACGCCGATCGGCCGCAGCGCGACGATTCAAGGCGCCGAGCTGCTGCGCCAGGGGTATTCGGTCGACCAGGTGGTTCACTACTATGGCGACGTCTGCCAGACGGTCACGGATCTCGCCGTCAGCCACGGCGTACCGATCTCGACCGATGAATTCCGCACTCTCAACCGCTGCCTCGACGAGGCGATCGCGGATGCCGTCACTGCATTCGTGGAGGAGGAGGAATCCGCGATGGTGGAACAGGCGAGCGATCTGCACCAGCGCCTGGGCGCCCTCGCCGAGGACCAGCGTCGCCTGGTCGACATCGCATTGCAGACGTTCACCGCGCTGCAGACCGGCAAGGTCGCTTTCTCGGGCGCTACGGCAGGAGCGCTGGTGAACATATTGAAGGAGCTGCGCGAGCTGATCGAGCGCACGCTGCCCGAAATCCGCCTGCTGACGGGAATGACGAGCTCGAAGGCCGAGACTCCGCGCAAGCCACAGCAGTAGCGTCGCTTCCCGGCGCGCTCGAGAACCGTTACTTACGGTAACAACCTGTCACCGACCGTAGCGAGCATCGCTGTTGTAATCCGTCCTGTCGTTTCATCTTCTTTTTTGACGGAGCAACACATGTTCAAGTCGGGTATTGCGGCGGCATTGCTGGCGGCAGTGGCAGGGATTTCCGGGTGCGCTTCGCAGGCGCAGACGGTCGGTGCGGCGACCGGCGCCGCGGTCGGCGCGGCGATGGGCGGCGGGACGATGTCCACCGTGGGCGGCGCCATGGTGGGGTACGGGGCCGGCACGGTCTACGACAATCGCCATCGCTGACGCGCGGACATTCATTTTCGCGAGCCCGCAGCCGTTGCCATTTTCATCCCCTTGAGCAAAGATCGCTCAAGGGGGTGAAACCTTGGGGCGGATCACTCGCAGAAGGCTGCTCGTGGCAGGCGGCGCGGTTTGCGCGCTGCCCGCCGCATCGTTCAGCCAGACGGCGGCCAGAGTCTGGCGCATCGGTTTCCTCACCAACGGCACGGTCAAGTCCACGCAGGGGCAGCTCGACGCCTTCGTGCGCGGGATGCAGGAGCAGGGCTACGCCGAGAAGCGCCACTTCGTCCTCGAGGCGCGCTATGCCGACGGCAAGCTCGAGCGCCTGCCGGCGCTCGTCGCCGACCTGCTCGCGCAGAAGCCCGATGTGGTATTCGCGCCTTCCGGCATTGCGGCGAACGAGGTGAAGAAGTCCGGCACCCGCGTGCCGATCATCTTCGCATTTGCGCCCGATCCGGTCGGCCAGGGCTTTGCGAAGAGCCTGTCGCGCCCCGGCGGCACGATGACCGGGCTCACGAGCACGCACACCGAGCTGTCCGCGAAGCGCATGGAGCTCCTGAAGGAGCTCGCTCCCGCGATGCGCCGGGTGGCGGTGCTCTATTTCCTCGCGCCTTCCGCCGCCGGCGTCGCCGAGCAGCTGGCGGAAACGAAGCAGGCGGCCAGGGCGCTCGGCCTGGAGGTGGTGACGGAGGAATCGCCGAAGGTGGAGGATTTCGAGCGCGCCTTCGCCAGCCTGCGCAAGCAGCGGCCGGACGCGCTGATCGTGATCGAGAATCCGATGTTCTTTACGAACCGCGTGCGGCTGACCGAGCTGGCGGCCGGACTGAAGCTGCCCGCGGTCTACAACGTGTCCGAATACGTCCAGGCCGGCGGTCTGATGAGCTACGGCGCGAGCTATGCCGACCTCGCGAGGCGCGCCGCTTCCTATGCCGCGAAGATCCTCGGCGGCCGCGAGCCGGGCGAGCTGCCGATCGAGCGGCCCACGCGCTTCGAGCTGGTGATCAACATGAATACCGCGAAGGCGATCGGCCTCGCGATCGCGCCGTCGCTACTGCTGCGGGCCGACGCCACCATCTCTTCCTAGCTCGCGGCGAAGAGCGTCGCGCAGGTTGTCCGCCGGCCGGGGCGTCGCCAGCAGCGCCTCGTACGCCGCGGCGTCCACCGGCTTGACGAGATGCGCTTCGCAGCCCGCCTCGAGCGAGCGCCTGCGATCCTCTTCGGCCGAGCGGCCGGTGACGGCGAAGATGCGAAGCCGCGGATGCTCGCGCTTGAGCAGGCGCGCCACATCCCAGCCGAGCTCGTCGGGAAGCCCGACATCGAGGAGCACCACGTCGGGCCGGAAGGTCCGCGCTGCGGCAAGGCCCGAGCCGCCGTTCAATGCGCATTCCACCTCGTGGCCCAGGTCGCGAAGCAGGAGCACGGTGGTGATGGCGTGATCGAGGTTGTCCTCGATGACGAGCACGCGCGGCTTCATGACTCGGGCTGAGAGTGCTCGTCGGCGTCGAGCGGCGCTTGCAGCGCGAGATCGCCGTAGGTCGAGACCCGCCTGCAGCGCGTGCAGGTCACCTCGGTCAGCACGGTGAAGGATTGCGGCGTATCCGGGAGCGCCCAGTCGTTGGTCCCGCAACCGGGACAGCGCGCCGGCATTTTCCCGACGAAGAGCTTCAACTGATCGTCTTCTCCGATTAAACCGACGCGATGTTATACCGGCGCGCTTCGGCGCGTCGCTGAAGATCCGTTGTCGCCGGCCGCCTCGGGTACATGTCGAATGACGGCCACAAGGCGCGAAAGCCGAAGCGATTTCAGTTGCTTGCGCGGCGCAAGGCTGCGGCATACCGGTTGCAGCAGCTAGGCATCGGACAGACCGACAAGCGAGGTTTCACATGCCGTTAAAACCGAACGGCGCTTTGTGCAAGATCCGCGAGCAGATCATCGACGACGCGGCGAGCGGATTGACGCTGCAGTTCGAGTGCGACGGCGGACGCCTGCGCATCGTGCTGGCCGGCAAGCCGCTCGGCGTCGGCAACCGCGAAATCCTCTTCGACGAGGAAGGCCGGGAAGCGGGCGCCGGCACGCTGGTCGGCGAGTTTCGCCGGCCGAGCTGGCTGAAGAAGGTCTAGTTGGGCTTCGCGTTCTCGCGCGGCGGCCGGCCAAAGGCGCGCTGGTATTCGCGCAGAAGCTCGGCTTCGCGCGCCGCCGGATCCGAGCAAACTTCCCAGCTGTAATGCGTGGCGCGCGTACGCTCGAGATGCGTGAGAAGGCTCGAGCGCACCGTGCCGCGGCCGTAATAGACCAGCTCCTCGCCGTCCCATAGCGCATACACGCCCGGCTCTTCCGGCGCGCCCTGCAGCACGATGCGCGTGAACTTGTAGCGGCGGGATTCGGGGACGGAGCCCGAACTACGGGCGGCCGCACCCGCGGACAGTTCGGGCTCCGTCCCCGAATTCCTCAGCCAGCGCAGCGCGGACGCTTCGTCGGCAAAGGCCCGCACGTTCATGTTCTGCTGGCGCGCGCAGACCTCGATGTACTCGTGCGCCGCGTTGAGCTCCGGCGTATCGCCGACCAGCGCCACCTGGCACTTGTCGGTGACCAGATCGTGCACGTAGGTCGAGATGCCGTAGTCCTCCGGCTTGAACACCGGCCGCGAGGCGCGAATCGACATCAGGATGCGCGGGCACTTGTGCTCGCCGCACGCGGCGTGCACCGCCACCAGGAACGCGCGCATCTCCTCGCCGGTCTCCCGGCCCTGCAGGCTCGCGAGCAGGTGATCGCCGCGCGGTTCGATGCTGAAGCGCATCTATTGCCTGAGAAGGTTCCTCAGCCATTCCTGCGCGTCGGACTCGCCGGCGCGCAGGTTCATGCAGCGGTCCCGCAGGTTGCGCAGCACGTTCTCCACCATGCCGCCGCGATGCTCGGGCGCAAGGCCGTCGAGCGCCCGGCCGAACGCGTGCGCAAAGTGGGTCTTGTCGATGACGCGGTGCTCGTGCAGCGTCTCGATCATCACGATGTTGGCCGCCGCCAGGCCGGCCAGCGTGTCGACCAGCGTGCGCATCGCCTCATCGCGCATTCGTCATCGGCTCGTTGTGCGGCACCAGGCGAGCGAGCGTCTGCAGCAGCACGTCGATGTTGACCGGCTTCGCGACGTAGTCGTTGGCGCCGGCCTCGAGGCATTTGTCGCGGTCGCCGAGCATCGCCTTTGCGGTGACGGCGATGATCGGCAGCGACTGGTAGCCGTCGAGCTGCCGGATGATGCGCATGGTGTCGAGGCCGTCGAGGCCCGGCATCATCACGTCCATCAGCACGACGTCGACGTCCGTGGCCCGCTTCAGGAGCTCGATGCACTCCTTGCCGCTCTCCGCGTGCATCACCTCCATGCCGTGCGCCTCGAGCGCGCTGGTCAGCGCGAAGACGTTGCGGATGTCGTCGTCGACCACCAGCACCCGCGTGCCCTCGAACTGCCTGGCCGGCGGCTTCTGCGCCTGCGGCGGCTGCGGCGCCGCCTCGCGCCCGCCTGCCGGCGATGGGGTCACCGGCGCCGGCAGCGTCGGCACCGTCGTCTCCTCCGGCGTGCGCTCGCGCTGCGGCGCGCTCGGGCGCAGCAGGTCGGCCTGCGCCTCGTAGGCGAGCGGCAGATAGAGCGTGAAGGTGCTGCCCTCGCCCGGCGTGCTCTCGACGCGGATCTCGCCGCCAAGGAGCCGCGCCAGCTCGCGGCTGATCGACAGCCCGAGGCCGGTGCCGCCGTACTCGCGGCTCGTGGTGCCGTCCGCCTGCTGGAACGCTTCGAAGATCAGCCGCTGCTTGCTCGCCGGGATGCCGATGCCGGTGTCGGTGACGGCAAAGGCGACCACGCGCTCGGCCTGCTCGAGCACCGGATGGCCAACGCTCCAGCCTTCGCTTGCCGCCTCGACGGTGAGCGACACGCTG
Organism: Burkholderiales bacterium; assembly: GCA_036524215.1. Classification (GTDB taxonomy): domain Bacteria; phylum Pseudomonadota; class Gammaproteobacteria; order Burkholderiales; family SG8-39; genus SCGC-AG-212-J23. The sequence goes on along the minus strand of DATDCR010000220.1, from coordinate 1,538 downwards.
CCGCGCGTGGTGAACTTGAACGCGTTCGAGAGCAGGTTGGTGATGACCTGCTGCAGGCGCTTGCCGTCGGTCTCCATCGCGCCCGGCAGCTCCGCATCCACCGTGACGTTGAACTCGAGCCCCTTGTCGCCCGCCATCTGGCGGAAGGTGCGCTCGACATAGTCGGTGATGTCGGCGAAGCGCTCGGGCGCGATGTTCAGCGTCACCGTGCCCGACTCGATCTTCGCGAGGTCGAGGATGTCGTTGATCAGCGCGAGCAGCTCCGCGCCCGAGGAATGGATGGTGCGCGCGAACTCGACCTGCTTCGGCGTCAGGTTGCCGCCCACGTTGTCCGCCAGCAGCCTGGCCAGGATCAGCAGCGAGTTCAAAGGCGTGCGCAGCTCGTGCGACATGTTCGCCAGGAACTCCGACTTGTAGCGCGAGGAAAGCGAGAGCTGCTCGGCCTTCTCCTCGAGCGCCGCGCGCGCCTGCTCGATCTCCCGGTTCTTGAATTCGACCTGGTGCATCTGCTCGGAAAGCTGCCGCGCCTTCTCCTGCAGCTGCTCGTTGGCGGCGCGCAGCTCCTCCTGCTTCGACTTGAGCAGGCCTTCGGACTTCTGCAGGTTGAGGGCCTGCTGCTCGAGGCGGTCGTTGGTCTTCTTCAGCTCTTCCTGCTGCGCCTGCAGCTCGGCGGTGAGCGACTGCGACTGGTGCAGCAGGTATTCCGTCTGCATGTTCGCCGCGATGGTGTGCAGCACCACGCCGATCGACTCGGTGAGCTGGTCGAGGAAGGTCTGGTGGATCTCGCTGAACTTCGAGAACGAGGCGAGCTCGATCACCGCCTTCACCTGGCCTTCGAACAGCACCGGCAGGATGACGATGTTGACCGGCGCCGCGGAGCCGAGCGACGAGCTGATGCGGATGTAGTCGGAGGGCGCGTTGGCGAGCACGATGCGCTTCTTCTCGAAGGCGCACTGCCCGACCAGGCCCTCGCCGAACGCGATCTTGCGCGGCAGGCTCTTCGAGTGCCGCTGCGCGTAGCCGGCGAGGAGCTCGAGGGTGCTTTCCCCGCTGCGGTGATCCGCCACGTAGAAGGCGGCCTGCTGGGCATTCACCAGCGGCGTCAGTTCACTCAAGATCAACCGGGAAACGGTCACCAGGTCCCGGTGCCCCTGCAGCATGCGCGTGAAGCGCGCGAGGTGCGTCTTCAGCCAGTCCTGCTCGGTGTTCTTGCGCGTGGTGTCCTTGAGGTTGCGGATCATCTCGTTGATGTTGTCCTTCAACGAGGCCACCTCGCCCTGCGCATCGACCGTAATGGACCGCGTCAGGTCGCCCTTGGTCACCGCGGTCGCCACCTCGGCGATGGCGCGCACCTGGGTCGTGAGGTTCGCCGCCAGGCGGTTCACGTTGTCGGTGAGGTCGCGCCAGGTGCCCGCGGCGCCGGGAACGCGCGCCTGGCCGCCGAGCTTGCCTTCCGAGCCGACCTCGCGCGCCACGTTCGTCACCTGGTCGGCGAAGACCGCCAGCGTGTCGATCATCCCGTTGATGATGTCCGCGAG
>DATDCR010000219.1:0-1764 GCA_036524215.1 Burkholderiales bacterium | reverse complement strand
GGACGACGCGGCCGCCGTGACGCGCGGCATCACGGCGAGCACCGATTACGCGGCCCTGCGCGGCGCCGACTGGGTGCTCGAAGCGGCCACCGAGGACCTGGCGCTCAAGCGCCGCATCTTTGCGCAGGTCGAGGCCCTGATTTCGCCGCAGGCGCTCATCACCTCGAACACGAGCTCGCTGCCCGCCGCGCGCGTCTTCTCCGAGCTGCGCGACAAGTCGCGCGCCACGGTGACCCATTTCTTCGCGCCGGCCTGGCGCAACCCGATCGTCGAAGTCGTCGGCGGCTACGAGACCGATCCCGCGGTCGTGCAGTGGCTCCGCTGGTTCTTTTGCGCCACGGGCAAGGTGCCGCTCGTCACCGCCGACGTCGAGTGCTTCATGCTCGACCGCGTGTTCGACAACTGGTGCAACGACGCCGCGTTGTGCCTCGAGCGCGCCACCGCGGCGCAGGTCGACGCGGTGGCCGAGGAGTTCGTGCACGCCGGGCCGTTCTTCGTCCTGAACCTCGCCAACGGCAATCCGATCATCACCGAGACCAACACGCTGCAGGCCGAAGCCGAGGGCGAGCATTACCGCCCGGCGCCGATCTTCCGTTCGGTGGCGACCTGGGCCACCTCGCCGATGGGCAAACGCGTTCCAGTTCCTGATGACGTAAAGGGCGCCGTGCGGGACCGGCTGCTCGGCGTCCTCTTCTCGCAGACCGTCGACATCCTCGAGCGCGGCATCGGCGACCCGGCCGACCTCGATCTCGGCTGCCGCCTCGCGCTCGGTTTCCGCAAGGGGCCGCTCGAGCTCATGCGTGCGCTCGGCGAGCGCGAAGTCGAAAGGATCCTGCACCGCTTCGCGCTCGAGCGTCCGGGCATGCCGGTGCAGAAGAAGCCATTGCCTGCGCTCGAGCGCCACGTGCTCGTCGACGACGTCGACGGCGTGAAGGTCATCACGCTGCGCCGCCCGGAGGCGATGAACGCGCTGCACGACGAGCTGACCGACGAGATCCTCGCCGTGATCCGGCGCTACGAGCCGGACCCCGCCGTGCGGGGCTTCGTCCTCACCGGCTACGGCACGCGTGCCTTCTGCGCCGGCGCGGACATCGGCCGCTTCCCGTCGATGCTCGGCAACGAGGGCGCGGCCGCGCAGTACGCGCGCGACTGCTCGCGCCTGCTCGTGCACCTCGATTCGATGGCAAAGCCGGTGGTCGCGGCGCTAAACGGCATGGCGCTCGGCGGCGGGCTCGAGCTCGCCATGCGCTGCCACGCGATCGTCGCCCAGCGCAGCGCGTGGCTGCAGTTTCCGGAGATCACGCTCGGCATCGCGCCGGGCATCGGCGCGATGGTGGTGCCTTACCGGCGCTGGCCGCAGGCCGCCAGCCTTTTCCACGGCATGCTGCGCGATGCGCAGCGGCTCGATGCGGTGCGCGCGCAGGAAGCCGGCATCGTCGCCGAGCTGGCGGATGACTACGCCTCGCTCATCCGCAAGGCCGTCGCCCACGTGCACGGTTTGGAAGGAAAAGCACGCAAGTCGCTCGATGGTGCGGTGACGATCACGCCGTTCCCGGCCGGCAGCGGCAAGTTCAACGCGGAGGTGACGGGGATCATCGGGCAGGCCGTCGCGGCGGCGGCCAAGGCGCCGACGCTCGCTGATGCGCTGGAAATCGGCTATCGCGCTTTCGGCCGCAGCGCCTGCACGGTCGCAGCGCGCGAAGGCATCTCGGCGTTCCTCGGGGGAGGGCGATGATGACCAAGCTGCAAGTCCTGGAGCGCCCG
>DATDCR010000218.1:0-2496 GCA_036524215.1 Burkholderiales bacterium | reverse complement strand
CCTTGAACGTCGCCCGCGGATAGGTCGGATAGCCGCGCGCCTTGGCGTACGCGTGCACCGTCGCCATCTGCACCAGTCCGATCGCCAGGCCGGGGATGATGCCGGCGAGGAACAGCGCGCCGATCGAGACCGTCAGCACGCCGCCCCAGACGATCATCAGGATCGAGGGCGGGATGATCACCGCCAGCACCGCCGACACCGCCGTGATCGCGACGGAGAAGCTGTCGTCGTAGCCTTCCTTGCGCTGCGCCTCGATGAAGATCTTCGACTGGCTGGCGGCATCCGCGGTGGAGGAGCCCGAAATACCGGCGAAGAAGATCGACAGCACGACGTTGATCTGCGCCAGGCCGCCGGGGAAGTGGCCGACCAGCGCGCGCGAGAAGCGCACCAGGCGGTCGGTGATGCCGCCGGCGTTCATCAGGTTCGCCGCGAGCAGGAAGAACGGCACCGCGAGCAGGATGAACGAGTTGTAGGCGTTGAAGGTTTCCTGCACCAGCGCCATCGAGTCGAGACGCGGTTCGATGAGCAGGATCGGCAGGCAGGCGAGTCCCAGCGCGAACGCCACCGGCACGCGCAGCAGCATCAGGCCGAAGAAGACGCCGAACAGGAGCCACGTGGCCGCGGCCGGCGAGAGCGCGGCGCCTGTCATACCACGCTACCGCCGCGGGATCCGGCGTCGGGCGCCTCCTCCATGTCCTGCGGCACCTTGCCGGTGGCGAGCGTGCGCAGGTTGTCCCAGATCTGCTCGCCGGTGAAGACAAGCCACGTCACGCCGGTCACGGGCCACGCGACGTGGATCAGCCACAGCGGCAGCTCGGCGAGCTCGGAGATCCGGTTCCAGCCGAAGCGCGTGAACTCGATGCCCGCCCAGACGAAGACCAGCGCGAAGGCGAGCACGGCGAGATTGGAGAGCAGGCGCAGCGCCGCCTGCGGGCGCGGCGCCAGGCGCGGCCAGACGTCGACCTCGAAATGCCGGCCCTCGTAGATGCCGAGCATGGCGCCGATCATGATCATCCAGACGAACAGGAACCTCGCCATCTCCTCGGTCCAGATGTACGCCGGGATCTGCTCGACGTAGCGCGAGAAGATCTGCAGCGAGACCGGGATGATCAGGATGGCGACCGAGAGCGCGAGCAGCGCGCGCAGCCCGGTCGCGTACCAGCCGACGATTCTTCTATACCGCAACTATTTCAGCGCGTTGATCTTGGCGAGGATCTGTTCCGCGCCGATCTCCTTGGCGTAGGCCGCCATCACGGGGTCGACGAGCTTCTTCATCTGCGCGCGGTCGCTGAAGGGGATGCGCTTGAGCTTGCCCGCCTTCTCGAGCGCGACCAGCTTCTGCTCGTCCTCGCCCGATTCGACCTGCCGGCCGTACGCGCCGGCTTCCTTGCCCGCGCGAAGCACCGCCTGCTGCAGGTTCTTGTCGAGCTTCTTGAACGTCTTCACCGAGAAGCAGAGCGGCCGGATGGTGATGGCGTGCTGCGTCATGTTGAGGTTCGGCCCGACCTCGAAGAACTTCATCTGCTCGACGCCGGCGGCCTCGTTCTCGCCCGCCTCGATGACGCCGTTCTGGATGGCGTTGTACACCTCGTTGTAGGCGATCACGGTCGGCGCCATGCCCACCGCGCTGAAGGTCTTCGACCAGATCGGCGCGCCCTGCACGCGCACCTTGAGGCCCTTCATCTCCTTGAGGTTGTGCACCGGCTTGTTGGCGAAGATGTTGCGCGTGCCGCCGCCGGCGTAGCCGATCAGCATCACGTCGGCCTTCTGCGCGATCTCGTCGGCGATCGGCTTCAGGAGATCGGCGTCGAGCACCTTGTTCCAGTGCGCGAGGTCGCGAAAGATGAAAGGCGCGTCGATGAACGGCGCTGCCTTCGAGAAGGTCGACATGTGCGCCGGCGAGACGACGGCATAGTCCACCGCCTTGCCCTGCGCCATGTACTCGAAGTACTGCTTCTCGAGGCCGAGCTCGGAGTTCTTGTGCAGCACGAAGTTGATCTTCTTGCCGGAATACTTCTGCACCAGCTCCTGGAACCTCGCCATGGTCTTGGTAAAGGCGTGGTCGTCGTTGAACTGCGATGCGCCGTGCCAGGTGTCGGTCTGCGCGAATGCCGGAATCGAAATGGCGGCGGCCGCCACCGCCAGCAATAGCTTCCTCATGGTTGGTTCTCCTCCTCCTTGGTGGTGATGCGCCACAGTGTACGCGGGTCGTCCGGATCCGTGAGCGTCGCCGAGTGCAGCAGGGAGGCGTTGTCCCAGATGACGACGTCGCCCACCCCGTACTTCAGGCGAAATTGATATTTCTCCTGGGTGGCATGGTGCTTCAGCCGATCCAAAAGATCGACGCCTTCGTTCTGCGGCAGGCCTTCGATACCGAAGGAGCTGCCGGAGACGGCATAGAGCGCGGCCCTGCCCGTGATCGGGTGGCGGCGCACCACCGGATGGCGCACCCATTTCATCTTCTTTTCCTGCTTCTCGTTCAGCACCGAAGCCACG
>DATDCR010000217.1:0-10221 GCA_036524215.1 Burkholderiales bacterium | reverse complement strand
CTTGGCGCAGATCAGCGTCGGGCGGGTCTTCTCGCGCTTCGCCTTCCTGATGGCGGCGTCGACCGCCTCCACGTCGTGGCCGTCGACGTTCGGGATCACCTGCCAGCCGTAGGCCTCGAAGCGGCGGCGCACGTCGTCGGTGTACCACTGGCCGATCTGGCCCTTCTCCGAGTCGATCGTGATGCCGTTGTCGTCGTAGATGGCGATCAGCTTGCCGAGCTTGAGCGTGCCGGCGAGGGCGCAGGACTCGTGCGAGATGCCTTCCATCATGCAGCCGTCGCCGAGGAAGACATAGGTGTGATGGTCGACGATCTCGTGCTCGGGCCGGTTGAACTCGGCGGCGAGCAGGCGCTCGGCGAGCGCCATGCCGACGGCGTTGGAGATGCCCTGCCCGAGCGGCCCGGTGGTCGTCTCGACTCCGGGCGCGCAGCCGCGCTCCGGGTGGCCGGGCGTCTTCGAGCCGAGCTGGCGGAAGCGGCGCAGCTCCTCGATCGGCAGCGCGTAGCCCGTAAGGTGCAGCAGGCTGTACAGCAGCATCGAGCCGTGGCCGTTGGAAAGCACGAAGCGGTCGCGGTTCGCCCAGCCGGGATTCGCCGGGTTGTGGCGCAGGTGGCGCTTCCAGAGCGCCACGGCGATTTCCGCCATGCCCATCGGCATACCGGGGTGCCCGGACTTGGCCGCCTCGACGGCGTCCATGGCGAGCGCACGAATGGAATTGGCTAACTCGGCGTCGGTGGCCTTGGCCGTGAGCGGAGCATCCATGGGAAGGCGCAAATTATACTGAGCCGGTGAGCGAACTCCCCTTCTCGTCCCCCGCCGAATTCGAACATCTCGTCACCTGCGAAGCGCCCGGCGAGGCGCACTGGTTTGTCTTCCGCGGTGACGATCTCCTGGTGGAAATGGGGCCGCCGGTGGCGCCGAGCGACGACCTGCGGGTCAAGGCGCGGCCGGCCTGGGCCAAACTGCCGTTGCAGAAAAACCACAACTGGCTGGGGTCGGATTGCCTGCGAACCCTATATCTAGGCCGGCTCGCCGGGACCCAGTGCTGGGCCGCGGAGCTGCCCGAAGGCAGCGCGGCGCCCGCCGGGCTGTCGTGGTCGGGCCTGCGCTCGCTCTTCTCGGTGCTCGACGACGCGCACTTCGCCCTTGCCGGCCGTGCGCTGCAGCTCGTCGGCTGGGACCGTACGCACCAATACTGCGGCCGCTGCGGCACGCCGACCGTGGCTAAGGCCGAGGAGCGCTCGCGCGTCTGCCCGTCGTGCAAGCTCACCGCCTATCCCAGGGTGGCGCCGGCCGTGATGGCGCTGGTTCATAGGAGAAATGAGGGCAAAAGCGAGATCCTGCTCGCCCGCAGCCCGCACTTTCCGGCCGGCATGTACAGCGCGCTCGCCGGCTTCGTCGAGCCGGGCGAGTCGCTCGAGCAGTGCGTCGCGCGGGAGGTGCGCGAGGAGGTCGGCGTCGAGATCGCCAACCCGCGCTACTTCGCGAGCCAGTCGTGGCCGTTTCCGCATTCGCTGATGATCGCGTTCGTCTGCGAGTGGCGCGGCGGCGAGCTGCGCGCGCAGCCGTCGGAAATCGAGGACGCGAAGTGGTTCGATCTATTGCAATTGCCGAAACTTCCAAGCAGAATCTCGATCGCTCGGAGATTGATCGATTCTTTTTGTCAAGAGCAGAGTCGACACGGATCGAAAGAGCAAACGTGACTTAGGAGGTTTTGCACGAGTTGAGCGCGAACAAGCAGCGCTGTGCGCCGAAAGGCGCGAATCGGGGGCGTGGTCCTATCACGAAGGGCCGCGCCTTCGCATTTTGGAGGGTGGAGAAATGAATGGTCTGCATCTCATCGGTGACCTCACCGGCTGCCGCTGCGATCCGCAGCTCCTTCTGGACGGCGAGCTGTTCCGCGCCAAGGTCCTCGAGATGGTGGACGCCGCCGGCCTGACGACGGTGGGCGTGTCCTTCCACCAGTTCGACGGCTGCGGCTTCACGGGCTGTGTCGTGCTGGCCGAGTCGCATCTCGCCATCCACACCTGGCCCGAGCGCCAGGGGCTGACACTCGACGTCTACGTCTGCAACTACAGCGCCGACAACTCCGACAAGGCGAGGAAGCTGTTCGACACCATCGTCGCGCACTTCCAGCCGACCGAGATCGCGCGGCAGGAGCTCGACCGCGGCGAGCACATGCTGGTCGAGCCGCTCAACGCCACCACCGGCTTCTACATCAAGGCCGGCCGGCAGATCGGCGAGTGGCAGACGCGCTTCCAGAAGATGCAGATCTACGACACGCCGCATTACGGCAAGCTCTTCCGCCTCGACGGGTTCAACATGACCTCCGAGAAGGAGGAGTTCGTCTACCACGAGAACCTCATCCACCCGGCGATGACGGCGCATGCCGCGCCGAAGAAGGTGCTGATCATCGGCGGCGGCGACGGCGGCTCGTCCGAAGAGGCGCTGAAGCACCCTTCCGTCGAGCAGCTGACGATGGTGGAGATCGACGGCGACGTGATCGACGTGGCCAAGCAGCACTTCCACGCGGTGCACAACGGCGTCTTCGACAACCCCAAGCTGCGGGTGCTGATCGACGACGGCATGAAGTTCGTGCGCGAGACGCCGGAGCGCTTCGACATGATCGCGCTCGACCTGAACGACCCGGTCGGGCCGGCGGCGGCGCTTTACTCGCTGGAATTCTTCCAGCAGCTACGCACGGCGCTGGCGCCGGGCGGCGCGCTGACCCTGCACCTCGGCTCGCCGGTGGCGCAGCCGCAGCGCGTGGCCGACCTCGCCCAGCGCCTGAACAGCGTGTTCCGCATCGTGCGCGTGTACACCATGTACATCCCGCTCTACGGCTCGCTGTGGTCGATGGCGGTGTGCTCGGACAAGCTCGATCCGAAGTCCTTCACGGCGGACGAGATCGACCGGCGCATCGAGACGCGGAAGCTGCAGGCACTGCAGTACTACAACGGCGAGACCCACGAGGGTGTGTTCGCGCTGCCGAATTTCGTGCGCGACCTCGTGACGCCCGCGCGGCTAAAGCAGCCCACGCGCGGGCGGCGCCTGGGCGTGGTGCGGGCCGCTTCCAAGTAAGAAGAACGAAAAAGAGCCAGCAAAAGGGGCGCTTCGGCGCCCCTTTTTTATTCGAGCGCCTTGAGGACCTTGCCGACGATGTCGAAGATCTGGTCGATCTGCGCCTTCTCCACGATCAGCGGCGGCGAGAAGGCGAGCGTGTCGGCGGTGTAGCGGACCAGCACGCCGGCCTCGAAGCATTTGACGAGCGCGTTGTAGCCGCGGCTGCCCGGGGCGCCCGGACGCGGCTCGAGCTCGACCGCGCCCATCAAGCCGATGTTGCGGATGTCGATGACGTTCGGCAGCGCCTTCAGGGAATGGATCGCGTCCTCCCAGTACTTCTCGAGGCTCGCGCCGCGCTCGAGGAGGCCTTCTTCCTCATAGGTGTCGAGGGTGGCGATACCCGCGGCGCAGGCGAGCGGATGGCCCGAGTACGTGTAGCCGTGGAAAAGCTCGATGCCGTCCGGGCCGCGCATGAACGTGTCGTAGATGTCGTCGCGAACGAAGACGGCTCCCATGGGGGCCGAGCCATTGGTCATGCCCTTGGCGGCGGTGAAGAGGTCGGGCATCACGCCGAGCTTCTGCGAGGCGAACGGGGCACCCAGCCGGCCGAAGCCCGTGATCACCTCGTCGAAGATGAGAAGGATGCCGTGCTTCGTGCAGAGCTCGCGTAGCCGCTCCAAGTAGCCGCGCGGCGGCACCAGCACGCCGGCCGAGCCCGGCACCGCTTCGACGATGACCGCGGCGATGCTCGAGGGATCGTGCAGCGTGCACAGGCGCTCCAGGTCGTCGGCCAGCTCCGCGCCGTGCGGCGGCAGCCCGCGGGAGAACGCGTTGCGGCTGACGTCGTGGGTGTGCCGCAGGTGATCGACGCCGGCCACACCGGGGCCGAAGAGCTTGCGGTTCGCGCCGAGGCCGCCGACCGCCATGCCGCCGAAGTTGACGCCGTGGTAGCCGCGCTCGCGCCCGATGAGGCGGAAACGCCCCGGCTCGCCGTGCGCGCGGTGATAGGCGAGCGCGATCTTGAGCGCGCTGTCGGCCGACTCCGAGCCGGAATTGGTGAAAAAGACGCGCGTGAAGCCTTTGGGTGCGATGGCCGCCAGCCGCTCGGCGAACTCGAACGCGATCGGATGACCCATCTGGAAGGTCGGCGCGAAGTCCATCTCCGCCGCCTGGCGCTGGATCGCCTGCACGATCTTCGGCCGGCAATGGCCGGCATTCACGCACCATAGGCCGGCGCAGCCGTCGAGGATCTTCCGCCCCTCGGGCGTCCAGTAGTACATGCCTTCGGCGCGCGCGAGCAGGCGCGGCGCCTTCTTGAACTGCCGGTTCGCCGTGAACGGCATCCAGAACGCCGACTGCTCGAGCGTGGCGCCTATTTCGACCCGTTTATTCATTGGCCCAGCTTACTCCTCGCGCAGCCATGCGGCACTGCGCAAAACCTAGGCTGAGTAGGCCACTACACGCTGCTTCTGCTCGCCCAGCCCCGCAATGGTGAGACGCATCACATCGCCCGCTTTCAGGAACACCGGCGTCGGCTTGATGCCGAGCCCGACGCCCGGCGGCGTGCCGGTGGCGATGATGTCCCCCGGCAGGAGCGTCATGTACTGGCTCACGTGCGAGATGATCTTCGCGACGTTGAACACCATGGTGCGCGTGTTGCCGCTCTGCATCTTCTTGCCGTTCACTTCGAGCAGCATGTCGAGCGCCTGCGGATCGTTGATCTCGTCGGCGGTGACGAGCCAGGGCCCGATCGGTCCGGCGGTGTCGAAGCCCTTGCCCTTGTCCCACTGGGTGGTGGCCATCTGGAACGCGCGCTCGGATACATCGTTGACGATGCAATAGCCGGCGACATGGTTGAGCGCCGCCTGTTCGTCGACGTAGCGCGCTTGCGTGCCGATGACCACGCCGAGCTCGATCTCCCAGTCGAGCTTGGTCGAGTTCTTCGGCTGGATGACGTCGTCGTTCGGCCCGCTGATGCAGGTCGTCGCCTTCATGAAGACGATCGGCTCGCTGGGCAGCGCGAGCCCGGCTTCCTTGGCATGGTCGGAGTAATTGAGGCCGATCGCGATGAACTTGCCGATGCCGACATAAGGCACGCCGAAGCGCGGGTTGCCGTTCACGAGCGGCAGCGTCTCGGGCTTCAGGCGCGCGAGCATCTTCAACCCGCGCGGCGAGATCTCGTTCGGCCCGAGGTTGTCGACGATCTTAGACAGATCGCGCAGCTTGCCTTCCGCATCGATTATTCCCGGCTTTTCGTAGCCCGGCTTGCCGTATCGGCACAACTTCATATGGTCATTCCCCCATCGATTGAATAAGCGTTGCCCGTCGCGAACAGCGATTCGTCCGACGCCAGAAATACGAGGATGCCGGTGATGTCGTCCACCGTGCCGAGCCGGCCCATCGGCTGGCGGGCGACGAAATCCTTGCGCGCCTGCACGGGATCGGCGAACGCATTGATCCGGCCCTGCAGCGAGGGCGTATCCACCGTGCCGGGCGAGATGGCGTTGCAGCGGATGCCCTTGCCGACGTAGTCGGCGGCGATCGATTTGGTGAGCCCGATCACCGCCGCCTTGCTCGCGCCATAGACGCAGCGGTTCGGCAGCCCGCGGATCGAGGAGGCGACGGAAGCCATGTTGATGATCGAGCCCTTCTGCTTCTTCAGCATGCCCGGCAGGAAGGCGCGCGTCACGAGGAACATCGATTTCACATTGACGCTGAAGGCCTGGTCCCAGTCCCTGGGGCTTGCATCGAGGATCGAGCCGTGATGCACGATGCCGGCGCAGTTGAAGAGCACGTCGATGTCGCCGACTTCCTGCGCGACACGCGCGATCGTAGCTTCGTCGGTGACGTCCAGCGGCCGCGTGCGGATGCCCTCCTTGCCGTCGAGGCTCTTCAGCGCCTGTGCGTTGAGGTCGGTCGCCCAGACCTTCGCCCCCTCGCGCGCGAAGGCGAGGGCCGCGGCCTGTCCCATGCCCTGCGCGGCGGCCGTGATGAATGCGGTTTTTCCAGCGAGACGTCCAGGCATATCGGTTTCCTCGGAGGGACGCGATTATACTTCCCGGTCTCCATGAACAAGCTCGATTTCGCCGGCCGCTGCGCGGTCGTCACCGGCGGCGTGCAAGGCATCGGCGCCGCCATCGTCAAGCGATTGCAAGCTTCGGGCGCCAAGGTCGCCGTGTGGGACTTGGATGCCTCTCCCAAGGTGGATGTCGCGGATCCTGCGTCGGTCGATCAGGCGGTGAAGCGCGCGCTCGCCGAACTCGGCAAGATCGACGTGCTCGTGAACAACGCCGGCATCGCGGGCAAGAACATGCCCACCGTCGATTACCCGATCGAGGAGTGGGAACGCGTGCTGCGCGTCAATCTCACGAGCCAGTTCCTCTGCTGCCGCGCGGTCGCGCCGCACATGGTCAAGGCGAAATACGGGCGCATCGTCAACATCGCTTCGATCGCCGGCAAGGAAGGCAATCCCAATGCGGTCGCCTACTCGGCCTCCAAGGCGGGTGTCATCTCGCTGACGAAGAGCCTCGGCAAGGAGCTCGCGCAGGCGGGCGTGCTCGTCAACTGCATTACGCCGGCGGCGGCGAAAACGGCGATCTTCGACCAGATGACCGAGAGCCACATCCAGTACATGCTTTCCAAGATCCCGATGGGGCGCTTCGTCGAGGTCGACGAGATCGCGGCCCTCGCGTGCTGGCTCGCATCGGCGGACTGCTCGTTCTCGACCGGCGCGGTATTCGACATCTCCGGCGGCCGTGGCACGTACTAAGAGCAAGCGCAGAAGCGCAGCCTGGTTCAGCCGCCAGGACATCTACGGCTTCATCTATCGCAGCTGGGTCAAGAACCGCGGCGTGCCGCAGGACCAGTTCGATGGCCGTCCGGTGATCGGCATCTGCAATACCTGGTCGGAGCTCACGCCGTGCAACACGCACTTCCGCGTGCTGGCCGAGCACGTGAGGAACGGCGTGCTCGAGGCGGGCGGCTTCCCGCTGGAGTTCCCGGTGATGTCGCTGGGCGAGACTTTGCTCCGTCCGACCGCGATGCTCTACCGCAACCTGGCGAGCATGGACGCGGAGGAGTCGATCCGCGGCAACCCGCTCGACGGCGTGGTGCTGCTCGGTGGCTGCGACAAGACGACGCCTTCCATCCTGATGGGCGCGGCGAGCGTCGACATCCCCACGATCTTCGTGTCGGGCGGACCCATGCTGTCGGGCAAGTACCGCGGGCAGGACATCGGCTCGGGCACCAACGTCTGGTCGATGTCCGAGGACCTGCGCGCGGGCAAGATCAAGCTCGCCGAATTCCACGAGGCTGAGTCCTGCATGCACCGATCGCACGGCCACTGCATGACGATGGGCACGGCCTCCACCATGGCCTCGATGATCGAGGCGCTCGGCGTCGGCATGCCGGGCAATGCCGCCTATCCGGCGGTCGATGCGCGCCGCAACGTCCTCGCGCGCATGGCAGGACGGCGCATCGTCGAGATGGTGAAGCAGTACATCTGCCTCTCTCAGATCCTGACCAAGCAGGCGTTCGAGAACGCCATCCGCGCCAATGCCGCCATCGGCGGCTCGACCAACGCGGTGATCCATCTCATCGCCATCGCGCGCCGCATCGGCGTCGATCTGACGCTCGATGACTGGGATCGCGTCGGCGCCGGCGTGCACACTCTCGTCAACCTCATGCCCTCCGGCAAGTACCTGATGGAGGACTTCTGCTATGCCGGCGGCCTGCCGGCGGTGCTGCGCGAGCTGGGCGAGAACAAGCTTCTCCACCGCAACGCGCTTACGGTGAACGGCAACACGATGTGGGAAAACGTACGCGATGCGCAGTGCTGGAACCGCGACGTCATCCACAGCTTCGAGTCGCCCTTCAAGAAGCACACCGGCATCAAGGTGCTGCGCGGAAACCTTTGCCCGGACGGCGCCATCATCAAGCCGTCGGCAGCCACGCCCAAGCTGATGAAGCACCGCGGCCGCGCCGTCGTGTTCCACAACATCGAGGACTTCCATCGCCGCATCGAGGACCCGAAGCTCGACATCGACGAGAGCTGCGTCATGGTGCTGCAGAACTGCGGGCCCAAGGGCTACCCCGGCATGGCGGAGGTCGGCAACATGCCGCTGCCGCCCAAAGTGCTGAAGAAGGGCATTACCGACATGGTGCGTATCTCGGACGCGCGCATGAGCGGCACTGCCTACGGCACCGTGGTGCTGCACATCTCGCCAGAAGCCGCCGCCGGCGGCACCCTCGCGCTGGTGCGGGACGGCGACATGATCGAGCTGGACGTCGCGAAGCGGAAATTGCACTTGCTCGTAGATGAAAAGGAGCTGGCCAAGCGCAAGGCCAGGTGGAAAGCACCGAAGGCGCCGCTCGAGCGCGGCTACTGGAAGCTCTACCACGACCATGTAATGCAGGCGAGCGACGGCGCGGACCTCGATTTCCTCGTCGGCAAGAGCGGCGCTTTCGTGCCGCGGGACAACCACTGATGCTGCAAGCCGCCGACCTCACGATCCGCCTTCACCCGCAAGACGACGTCGTCATCGCACGTGTCGAGATCCCCGCCGGCACGCTTGTCCAGCGCGAAAACGTGCGCGCCGCGGTGCGCATCCCGGCCGGCCACAAGATCGCGGTGCGCGCCGTAGAGAAAGGCAAGCCCGTTCACCGCTACAACCAGATCATCGGCTTCGCCACGCAGGCGATCGCGCCGGGCGACCACGTGCACGTGCACAACGTGGCGATGGGCGAGTTCCAGCGCGACTATGCCTTTTCCACTCTCGCCAAAGAAACAGCCTACGTTGCGCAGCCAGCGACGTTCATGGGCATCAAACGCGCGGATGGAAGGGTTGCGACGCGGAATTACATCGGCATCCTGACGAGCGTGAATTGCTCGGCCACCGTGGCGCGGATGATCGCCGATCACTTCAGGGGTCAATTGAACGATTACCCCAATGTGGACGGCGTCGTGGCGCTCACGCACAAGACCGGCTGCGGCATGGCGTCCGAGGGCGAACCGGCCGACGTCCTGCGGCGCACGATCGCCGGCTATGCGCGCCACCCGAATTTCTTCTCCTCCCAGCTGGTCGGACTCGGCTGCGAGGCGAACCAGGTCAACGTGCTGCTTTCTTCTCAAGGCCTGAAAAGGAGCGAGCGGCTCGCGGCCTACACCATCCAGGAGAAAGGCGGCACGCGAAAGGCAGTCGAGAACGGCATCGCGCGCGTGAAGGAGATGCTGCCCGAAGCCAACAAGGTGAAGCGCGAGCCGATGCCGGCGAGCCATCTCATAGTGGCCCTGCAATGCGGCGGCTCGGACGGTTACTCCGGCATCAGCGCCAATCCGGCATTGGGTGCCTCGGTTGACCTGCTGGTGAGGAACGGAGGAACGGCGATTCTCTCCGAGACGCCCGAGATCTACGGCGCCGAACATCTGCTCACCCGACGCGCGGTGAGCAGGGAGGTCGGCGAGAAGCTCGTGGCGCGCATCCGCTGGTGGGAGGAGTACACGCGCCGCAACGGCAACGAGATGAACAACAACCCGTCGCCCGGCAACAAGGCCGGCGGGCTCACGACGATCCTGGAGAAGTCGCTGGGCGCGGTCGCCAAAGGCGGCACGACCAACCTGGTCGACGTTTACGAATACGCCGAGCCGGTGACGGCGAAAGGCTTCGTCTACATGGATACGCCGGGCTACGACCCGGTGTCGGCCACGGGCCAGGTGGCGGGCGGCGCAAATCTCGTCTGCTTCACCACCGGCCGCGGCTCCGCGTTCGGCTGCAAGCCGGCGCCCTCGCTCAAGCTCGCCACCAATACGCCGCTCTTCGTGCACCAGGAAGACGACATGGACTTCAACTGCGGCAGCATCGTCGACGGCACGGAGTCGATCGCGGAAGCCGGCGAGCGGTTCTTCCGGCTGATGCTCGAGACGGCGTCCGGGCGCAGGACGAAGAGCGAGGAATTCGGCTACGGCGAAGACGAGTTCGCGCCGTGGACCCTCGGCGCGACGATGTAATGAAATCGGCGTAGATGAGCCTCGCGGAGATCGCAATCGCGACGGCGCTCGCCTGGGGCGCCGGGTTGCGGGCCTATGCGGTGATCTTCGCCGTCGGACTGGCCGGCGCGCTCGGCTGGGTCGAGCTGCCGGGACACCTGGACGTCTTGCAG
>DATDCR010000216.1:0-6286 GCA_036524215.1 Burkholderiales bacterium | reverse complement strand
TCGTCGTTGCCGCGAAAGCGATGGACGATGAAGTTCGCTTCCACGCGAATTTGCGCCGAGTCCTGCTCGACGATGCGCACGTTGGAAATCAGGCGCCGCGTGCGCGAGCGCGGCGACTCGGCATGCGCGTGCGGATCTTTGAGGCGCGTGACGCGCGCGCGGATGCGGCGGATGTCGTCCGCGATCATGAAGAGCGTCGTCTTCGGGTCGGAACCGGGCCGGTCGTTCGACGGCACGCGATACGTGGCGTCCTCGGTGAGCAGCTCGAGCCACTCGTCGAGGCGCCACGCGTCGAGGAGCGCCGCCTCGTGGTAGAGGAAGTCCTCGATGTCGCTTCGTTGTGTAGTCGTTTTCACGATTCGAGAATACCCGAACTGTCGTCATTTGCCGACGGCTGCGCCGCGGCGCAAATGCAAATTGATCGCCGTCACGATCTGCCGCGCGCGCGGTGGCAGCATTCGCTCATGAGCGCCACGGCGACTGCATTGCACGAGCCCCGCGATGCCGAGCTGCGCGCGCTGCTCGAGCTCGCGCCGGACGGCATTTTCGTCGCCGATGTCGAGGGCCGCTACACCTTCGTCAACGAGGTCGGCTGCCGGCTCCTCGGCTACGCGCGCGATGAGCTCGTCGGCCGCAGGATCATGGATCTGCTCCCGTACGAGGACGTCGGCCGCCTGCTCGAGTCGCGTGAGCAGATGCTGCAGGGCGCGACGCACGTGGCCGAATGGCGGCTGCAGCGCAAGGATGGCAGCTGGGTGCCGGTGGAAGTCAGCGCGAAGATCGATGCGCGCGGGCACTGGCAGGGCTTCGTGCGCGACATCTCCGAGCGCAAGGCCCACGAAGCCGAGCGCGATACGCTGCTGAGGGAAACCGAGTCCGAGCGCCGTTGGCTGCAGACCGTGGTCGATACGCTGCCCCTGGGCATCGTGCTTTATCGGCCGGACGGACAGATCTTCTTCAACAGCCGGACGGAAGAGCTCCTCGGCATGACCCTGTCGGCCGCAGCGGGACGCGAGCAGTATGCCGAGCGCATCCGCTTTCCCAACGGCAGCATGGTGCCCGTGGAGGAGCAGCCGCTCGCGCGCATCGTGCGCGATGGCGAGACGATCATCGCCGAGGAATATTGCGTCGAGCGGCCCGATGGCACGCGCGTACCGGTCCTCGCCAGCGGCGCGCCGATCCGCGGCGACAACGGGCACGTGGTCGGCGCGGTCGGCCTGTTCCAGGACGTGAGCGAGCGCACGCGCATGGCGGAGTCCATCCGCCAGCACGCGCGGCTGCTGCAGGGCATTTTCGACATCCTGCCGGTCGGCGTCTGGATCGCCGACGCGCGGGGCCGCATCGTGGCGAACAATCCAGCCGCCGAGCGCATCTGGCGCGGTGCGCGCTACGTGCCGGTCGCGCAGTTCGGGCAGTACAAGGGCTGGTGGGCCGAGTCCGGCAAGCCCATTGCGGCTGAGGAATGGGCACTCGCGCGCGCGCTCGTGAACGGCGAGACGTCGACCGGCGAGCTGGTACGCATCCAGTGCTTCGACGGCTCGTACAAGACCATCATCAACTCGGCGGCCCCGCTTCGCGACGAGAAAGGCGCCATCACCGGCGCCATCGTGGCGAACGAGGACGTCACTTCGCTGCAGCATGCGCAGGAGCAGCTGCGCACGGCGGTGCACGATCGCGAGCAGATCCTCGCCATCGTGACGCACGACCTGCGCAGCCCGCTCAGCGGGCTGATGATGTCCGCCGCCGGCATCGAGCACATCGCGCGCAGCTTGCCGGGAGGCGAGCCCGTGAGCGAGCTTGCCGCCGCGTTGATGGACACCACCCGCCGCATGTCCGGCATGGTCGATGACCTTCTCGCGATCGCCGTCGCCACCACCGGCGGCGCCTCGATGATGCGATTCGCACCGGTCTCGGCCTCGGCCCTGATCGCGCGGGCTGTCGACAGCGCGCGGCCCCTGCTCGCGAAGGAATCTCTCGATCTGCAGCTGGAGGTAAGCGGCGAGCTGCCGCTGATCCACGCCGACGCCGAACGAATCCTGCGGGTGTTCGCGAACCTCTTCGACAACGCGCTCAAGTACACCTCGCCGCCGGGCTGCATTACGCTCGCCGCCGAGGAAAGCACCGGGGGCGTGCGCTTTTCCGTCGCCAACAGCGGGCCGGCGTTGCAGGACAAGGAGCTCGAAGCGATGTTCCGGCCCTTCTGGCAGGCGGGCCGAGACCGCCGCGGCGCCGGCCTCGGTCTCGGCATCTGCCGCTCGATCATCGAAGCGCACGGCGGCAGCATCTGGGCCGAGCCGGCCGAGGGTCAGCGCGTGCGGATCTCCTTCTTCCTGCCGCGCCGGCCCGGCGCTACGAGCGCATGAGCTTGTCCCACTGCGTCCAGAATGCGCGCAGGTGCGCCTCGTCGGTGTTGAGCTGCTCGCCCTCCTTCGCCATGCCACGCGAGATCGGCGACCATTGCACTTCCTGGTACGCGCCCATGCCGGTCTGCACCGACTCGAGCGCCTCGATGTCGTCAGGCGTCGCGAAGCCTCCCGGTCCGTAGAAGGTAAGGAAGCTGTCGAGCCGCACCTGCCGGGCGAGCGGCGTTTCCTCCACCGGCCCGAGTGCCCATGCGCGCACGCGCATGCGATCCGGACCCATCGGCTGGAAGCTGCGAATGGACACTGACGAGCCGTCGAGCAGCACCAGGTTGGGAAAGATCAGCAGGTTTCTGTTCGTATCCGCCACCCGCCTGGCTCGTTCCTCGCCGAGCCGGTTCACAAGCTCGGCGCGGATGCGCTCGAACTCGGGCTTCGCCGCGTCGCCGTAGATCGGGATCCAGGCCGCCACCGGCCGGCCGCGGAAGTTCACGTTGTCCGTCGTGCCGTGGCCATTGCCGAGGTCCTTGCCGAGGCCGTGCGACGGCATCAGGTGGCCCTTCTCCGGCCGCTTCACCACGACGCCCGAGTTCTTCAGGTAATCGAGCCACGTCGCGTGCGTGGTCATCAGGTGGTAATCGTCGAAGCTGTTCTCGACCAGCAGCTTCCAGTTCGCCTTGATGTCGTACTCCTGCGTGCCGTGGATCACCTCCATGCGTCCGGAGGGCGACTGGTCGAGCACGAGGTCGATGTACTCGCGCGCCTTTCCGAGATAGTCCGCAAGGGGAGCAGCCGAGGGATCGAAATTGAGAAAGACGAAGCCGCGGTATTCGTCCACTCTGGGCGGTTCCTTCAACCCATACTCGCTCTTGTCGAAGCTCGGCGGATACGCCGTCTGCCCCGGCACCGCGTAGAGCTTGCCGTCCCGGTCGTAGGTCCAGCCGTGATAGAAGCAGGTGTAGCGCTCGGCGTTGCCCTCCGCGGCGCGGCACACGACCGCGCCGCGATGGCGGCAGGTGTTGAGGAACACGCGCACGCGGCTCGAGCTGTCGCGGCACAGGAGGATCGGCCGGCCGCAAATCGTGCGGGTGCGGAAGTCGCCCGGCGCGCGCACCTCCGACTCGTGGCCGACATACAGCCAGCAACGCTCGAAAACGCGCTTCTGCTCGGCCTCGTAGAGGGTCCGGTCGACGAGCGCGGCCCGGTTCACTTCGAAACGGTGGGCCTGTGGGTCGTTAAGGATCAGCGGCGTGGCAGTCATTGCTTCCATAATATCGGCATGCGAACCCTGCTGACGTTCCTGTGTTTCGCACTCGTCGCGGCAACGGCCGCCGCGCAAGACACGTGGCCGAGCCGACCGGTGCATCTCATCGTGCCGTACACGCCCGGCACCGGCGCCGACATCCTGGCGCGCGTCCTCGGGCCGAAGCTTGCGCAGCGCTGGAAAGCCGCGGTGGTGACCGATAACCGTCCCGGCGCAACGGGAAACATCGGCGCCGAGGTCGTCGCGAAGTCGCCACCCGACGGCTACAGCCTGCTTCTCACGGCGACATCCTTCACCACCAATCCGGCGCTCAAGCCGGCGCCCTTCGATCCGGTGAAGGACTACGCGCCGATCGCGCTCCTCGCCACCGGCGGCCTCGGCGTCTACGTGCATCCGAGCGTGCCCGTGAAGAACATGAAGGAATTCGTCGACTACGTGAAGGCGCAGCCCGGCAAGCTTTATTACTCGTCGCCCGGCAACGGCGGACCGCAGCACCTGGCGATGGAGCTCCTCAAGCTCGAGACCGGCATGAACATCGTCCACGTGCCTTACAAAGGCGCGGCGGGCGCCATCTCCGATCTCGTCGGCGGCCACGTGCAGGCGATGATCTCGGCGCTGCAGACCGTCGCGCCGCACGTGCAGTCCGGCCGCCTGCGCATGCTGGCCGTCATGAGCGAGAAGCGCTCGGAGGCCTTCCCCGAGGTGCCGACGCTCGAGGAAGCCGGCATGCCGGACCTTGAGGTCGAGACCTGGTACGCGATCTTCGCGCCTGCGGGCACGCCGCAGGCGATCGTCTCGCGCGTGAACCGCGACATGAACGAGCTGCTCAGGGAAGCGGACATCCGCGACGTGCTGGAGAAGCAGGGCCTTGTGCCGCGCGGCGGCACGCCCGAGCTGCTCGGCACGCGGATCAGGAACGAGCTCGCGCGCTGGACGCGCGTGGTCAAGGCAGCCGGTATAAAGGCGGACTGATGCAATTCCTGGACGACCTCGTCGCGGCTTACCGCGTCCTCGCCGAATATGGCGTGATCGATGCCTACGGCCACGTCAGCATCCGCTCGCCCTCGAACCCGCAGCGCTATTTCATCGCGCGCTCGCTCGCGCCGGAGATCGTGCAGCTCGAGGACATCATGGAATACGACCTCGACTCCAACGCGCTGGACGCGCAGGGGCGCGAGTCGGTGCGCGAGCGATTCATCCACGGCGAGCTCTACAAGGCGCGGCCGGAGGTCATGGCGGTGGTGCACAACCACTCGCCCTCGGTCATTCCCTTCAGCGTCACCGGCGTGCCGATGCGCCCCATCTACCACATGGCCTCGTTCATCGGCGACGGCGTGCCGAATTTCGAGATCCGCAAGTTCGAGAAGGGCACCGACCTCCTGGTGAAGACGCCGAAGCTCGGCAAGGCGCTCGCCAAGACGCTCGGCAAGAGCCCGGCGTGCCTGATGCGCGGTCACGGCTCCGTCACTGTGGGCGAGAACATCGCGCGCGCGGTCGGCCGCAGCGTCTATCTCGAGCAAAGCGCGCAGCTGCAGATGCAGGCCATGCAGATGTCGAACAAGATCACCTACCTCGACAAGGCGGAAGTGAAAGCCTCCGCGCCGGTGCAGAACTACGCGCGCGCTTGGCCGATGTGGCGCGAGAAGGCGCTCGCCAAGGCCAAAGCCGACCGCAACAGATAAATGGTGACAGTCACCATTTTTCACCATCTCTTGTGACCGATCCTTGCGCCCTTAGCGCCAGCGAACTGCTGGACGCGTACCGTCAGCACCACCTTTCGCCGGTCGAGGTGACGCGCGCAATCCTCAAGCGGATCGAAGCGCTCAATCCGGTGCTCAATGCGTTCAACCTCGTGTCGGAGCGCGCCATCGACGACGCGAAGGCGTCCGAAGCACGCTGGATGGCCGGGCAGCCGAAAGGCCTGCTCGACGGCGTGCCGGTGTCGATCAAGGACATCATCCTGACCAAGGGATGGCCGACGCTGCGCGGCTCGAAGACGGTCGATCCGAACGGGCCGTGGAACGACGACGCGCCGGTGACCGCTCGCCTTCGGGAGCATGGGGCAGTCTTATTGGGGAAAACCACCACGCCGGAGTTCGGCTGGAAAGGCGTCACCGACAGCGCGCTCACCGGCATCACGCGCAATCCCTGGAATCCGAAGAAGACGCCGGGCGGATCTTCCGGCGGCGCCGCGGCTGCGCTCGCCTCCGGCATGGGGCCGCTCGCCGTCGGCACGGACGGCGGCGGCTCGATCCGCATCCCGTGCAGCTTCACCGGCCTGTTCGGCCTCAAGCCGTCGTTCGGCCGCGTGCCCGCCTGGCCGCTCTCGCCGTTCGGCACGGTCGCGCATGTGGGACCGATGGCGCGCACAGTCGCGGATGCGGCGCTGATGATGAACGTCATCGCGCTTCCCGACGCGCGCGACTGGCACGCGCTCCCCTTTGATCCGCGCGACTGGCGCATGGACCTCGACCAGGGCATCCGCGACTTGCGCATCGCCTACTCGCCGGACCTCGGCTACGCCAAGGTCGACGCGGAGGTGGCGCAGCTCGTGCGCGATGCGCTCGCGGTCTTCACCGATCTCGGCGCCAAGGTCTACGTCATTCGCGAGGTCGCTGAGCACCGCGGCACCATGCTCCAGTACGTCGCGGGCAGCGTCGCG
>DATDCR010000215.1:0-6056 GCA_036524215.1 Burkholderiales bacterium | reverse complement strand
CAGATCGGGCTCTGCCATTCGTATTCCAGATGCGTGAGCCAGTGCGGCGCGCGCAGGATCGGCGGGCCGTTCCCGGTCACTGCATATGCGATGCGCGTGCCGTCGAAGCTCCTGCAGAAGCGGATCTGCGGGTTCATCACGCCGCCGGATCCCACAGCCAGGCTGCGCCCCGCACGCCGCTCGAGTCGCCATGGCGATGGCGCAGGAGCCGTGTCGCGACGTGGTCTGAGAACACGTAGCGAGTCCATAAGCGGGGAACTTCAGTATAGAGCCGCTCCACGTTCGACAGGCCGCCGCCGAGGACGATGACGTCCGGGTCGAGCACGTTGATCACGCTCGCGAGCGAGCGGGCAAGGCGCTCGGCATAGGCGGCGAAAGGCGCGCCCTGCTGCATGATCGCTTCCGGCGGTTGCGATCCATGGGAACGCGAGAAGCCGGGGCCGGAAAGATACGTCTCGATGCAGCCGGCGCGTCCGCAATAGCAGGGCGGCAGCGGCAAGTCCGACTCGCGCGGCAAGGGCAGCGGGTTATGGCCCCACTCTCCTGCAATGGCATTGGCGCCGACGAGGACCCGGCGCTCGACCACGATGCCGCCGCCGACGCCGGTGCCGAGGATGACGCCGAAGACTACGTGCGCGCCCTTTCCGGCGCCGTCGACCGCTTCGGAGAGCGCGAAGCAGTTGGCGTCGTTCTCGATGCGCACTTCACGGCCGAGCATGCGCTCGAGATCGTCCTTGAGCGGTTTTCCGATGAGCCAGGTCGAATTCGCGTTCTTCACCAGGCCGCTCACGCGCGAGAGCGTGCCCGGGATGCCGATGCCGATCGACCCTTTGCCGATCTCGCTCACCAGCGCCGCGATCGTCACCAGCGTCGCCGCGTAATCGCCGCGCGGCGTGAGAACGCGCTTGCGAAAGAGCTCGCGTCCGCGCTCGTCGAGCGCGATCGCCTCGATCTTCGTCCCGCCCAGGTCGATGCCGATCCTCATGTTCGCGTAGGGTGACACATTGCGTTGAACGGCGCATCGCGCCTGGTTCTTTCTACGCGCCCATTCCCGCGCAGTTCACGCGCATTCGCGTGCCGCGCGATCCATTCGGCACAGCCCTGCCGTGCGCAAGTGTGACCGCATCGACGAATGCGGATTTATTCCGTTGTCGGGCATGCGCAACTCAGGGCACGCGGGAAACGCCCATCGGGCGATACAAAGCGTCGTCGCTTTGCGTCAAGGTGCCGGGATGCAATCGCACAACTCGTTGCCGGCGTGCGTGCTGTTGCCAGATGCCGGCAACGAGCTCGCGCGCGGTGACGTTGCCGTCCAGTTCCTCACCACCGCCGAAGAGTTCGCCGCCCTCGCTCCCGACTGGAACCGCCTGCACCGCGCGGCCGTGTCGGCGAGCGTGTTCAACTCGTGGATCTGGCAATACCAATGGTGGCAGATCTACGGTCGCGGCCAGCCGCTGCGCGTCCTGGTCGCGCTGGAAGGCGGCCGAGCGCTCGGCGTTGTCGCCCTGTACCTACAGACCGTGCGGGTGCTTGGCGTGCACACCCGCCTGCTGCGCTTCATCGGCACCGGCGGCGATACGCACCCGGACGACCTCGGCCCGGTGCTCGCGCCAGGCCGCGAGGACGAGATCGCGCTCCATCTCGCCCGCGCCGCGCTGCGGGTGTCGGAGGCCGACGCCGCCGTGCTTACGGATATCGATCCGCGCTCGGCCTTTGCGCGGGCGCTCGAGCGCGCGGCGGACGAGCTCGGGCAGCCCCGGCTGAGCAGCGATTGCGAGCGCATCGCGTTCATCGAGCTGCCGGCGAGCTGGCCCGAATTTCTTGCCTCGCTCACTTCCGATCGGCGCACGCGCATCAATGGCGCTCGCAGGAAGGTGCTCGCCTCCCACCGGGCGCGCTTCTTCGTCTGGGACGACGCCACGCGGCTGCCCCAGGCGTTCGAGCGGCTGGCGGAGCTGCATCGCCGGCGCTGGCAGGCGGCCGGCGGCAGCGAATCCTTCGTGTCGCGCGAGTACCTTTCCTTCCATCGCCGCGTCATCGAGTCCGCTTTCGCCCGCGGCTGGCTGCGCCTCTATTGCCTGGAGCTGGATGGCGAGATTGCCGCCATCACCTACTGCTATCGCTTCCGCAATCGCATCTACCTCATGCAGGCGGGCTTCGATCCGATGAAGGCCAAGTGCAATCCCGGCAAGGTGCTGCTCGGCTACGCGATCGAGCACGCCATCGCGGAGGGGAACGAGGTCTTCGATTTCCTCAGGGGCGAGCACCGCTACAAGGAGCAGCTCGCGAGCGGCGACCGGCATACCAGGAGCGTCTGGGTCTTCCGCCGCACGCTGGGCGGCCTCGCCTACCGGCTGCGCCGCGCCTTGCTGCCACGGTGGAAAGCCAGGCTTCTCGGCCAGCCGGCCCCGAAGCTCCTGCCATGAGCGCCCGTCCGCCCGTCCTGCTGCTCGGCGGCATCAACCTGGTGCGCGCGCTTGGCCTCGCGCGCATCCCGGTGATCGTCGCTTCGCCGCAGGGCTTCACCCCGGCCATGGCATCACGCTACTGCACCGGGCGCCTTTCGCTGCCGCCGCTCGAGCAGCGCGAAGCGCTCGTCGCCTCGCTGATGCGCGCGGCCGAGCGCTTCGGCGCAGCGCTGCCGCTTTTCTACGGCGACGACGACTATCTCGGCATCGTGCAGGACTTCCGCGTCACGCTGGCGAAGCGCTACCTGTTCCTGCTCAACGATCCCGCCCTCTCGCGCGCGCTGCACAGCAAGGCGCTCTTCCAGGCCCTGGCGGAGGAGCGCGGCCTGCCGATTGCCGGCAGGCTCGACTACGAGCACCTGGGGGAGCTGCGCAGGCCGGTCCTCGTCAAGCCGCGCATGAAGACCGGCTGGGCCGAGTCGACGGTGCACAGGCAGCTTTTCGGCGGCGCCGGCAAGGCGCGCCTCTTCGCGAGCGGCCGCGAGGCGCGGCTCGATCCGCTCGTGCGGCAGCTCGCGCCCGAGCTCTCCTTCCAGGAATACATTCCGGGCGACGACCGCGCGCTCTGGTCCTTCCACGGCTTCGCGGACCGGAAGGGCCGCGTCCTCGCCTGGTTTACCGGCCGCAAGATCCGCACTTATCCGGCGCTGACGGGCGACAGCTCGTACCTCGAGCTCGCGCACGACGAAAAGCTCGGCGAGCTCGGCCACGAGGTCGTTGCGCGCCTGGGCCTGAAAGGCGTCTTCAAGATCGATTTCAAGCGCCACGCCGAGAGCGGACAGTTCTACGTCCTCGAGGTCAATGCGCGCTTCAACCTGTGGCACCACCTCGGTGCGAAGAACGGCGTCAACCTGGCGCAGGTGGCGTACGACTATCTGACCGGCAATGCACGCCCGGCGCCGCAGCGCGCGCGCAGCACCTATCGCTGGCTCTGCCTGCGGCTCGACTACAAGGCCGCGCGCTCGAGCCGCATCAAACCGTGGCGATGGCTCGCCTCCCTGGCGAAGCCGAAGGTTTATGACGTCTTCGCCTGGACCGATCCATTGCCCTTGCTGGTCGAGCTGAAGGGCTACCTCCCCCGCATCCGAAGGCGCATGCAACGATGGCTCTCTACGGCATCCTAGGCGACATCCACGGCAACGTCGAAGCGCTGCAGGCCGTGCTGCAGGCGCTCGACGCGCGCGGCGTGCGCGAGCTCCTCTGCGTCGGCGACGTGGTCGGCTACAACGCCGACCCGGACGCGTGCGCTTCGCTCCTGCGCGAGCGCGGCGCGCAGGTGATCGCCGGCAACCACGACCTGATCGGCGCCGGCCGGCTCGGCTTCCAGCGCTGCTCGAGCAAGGCGCGCTATTCGCTCGAGCGTACGCGCCGCAGCCTCGCGCCCGAGACCCTGGTCTGGCTGCACGGCCTGCCGCTGCATCGGCTCGTCGAGGGCTCGATCGCCCTCGTGCACGGCGGCGTGCGCGACGTGCAGCTTTACATGACCACCCCGCAGCACATCGCGCGCAACGCCGAGCTTCTGCGCGAGGATCTGCCGAGCGCGAAGATCTGCTTCTTCGGCCATAGCCATGCGCAGAAGCTGTACGAGCTCGGCGAAAAGGTGCGCGAGCGGTCAACGGCCGGGGCGGTGCAGCTCGACCGGCACCGCGTGTACTTCATCAATGCCGGCTCGGTCGACGCCCAGCGCAAGCGCGAAGAGCGCCGCGCCGAATGTGCGCTGTTCGACAGCGATGCATGGGCGGTGGAGTTCCTGCGCCTGCGCTACGACGCGGCCTCGACCGAAGCGAAGGCGGCCGTCGCCGGCTACCGGCTCACGCCCTTCCTCGAGGGCCTCTATTCCCTGCGCCGCCGGCTCTACTTCCTGTCCAGGCTCCAGTCGAAGTCCGCATAGCGGACCTTGACCTTGCCGCGCCAGCGGTCGACGCGCTCCACGGTCTCGTCATCGAGCCGCGCGAGGGCAAAGCCGAGCGCGTCCTGCCCGCCGCCGAAGTCCGCCGCGTACCAGTAGAACTGCCGGGGCAGCGTCACCACCGCGCCTTCCTCCTCGACGCGCACCTCGCGCCGCAGGTAGTGCCGCGTCGCGTCCTCGAGGTCGCGGTCGAGGCGGCCGGCGTCGAACACGCGCAGGGCGGGCGACGAGCGCGTGGCGCTGTACAGGCCGAAATGCGTTCGCTCCTCGAAGACGAGCGGCGTGAGCGAAAGCCGCGGGTCGTCGCGTTCCATCGGCGCATGCCGGCGCCCGAACTTCGGCACGTTGCCGCGCAGCAGGCCATGCTGGATGTCGTCGAGCGAATAGCCGAAGCGGGCGATGCGCACGCGCGGCGTCTCGAAGAACTCCTCGACCTCGCGCACGCGCTCGGCCTGCGCCAGCTCGGCGACATCGCGCAGCACGGTGGCGTTGAAGACGTTCAGCCAGAACGCGGTCTGCGCGGGAATGCGCACGCGCGTGAAGTCGAAATCGGCAAGGTCGGCGAGGCAGCGCACGATGCGCAGGTGCTCGCTCGAGGTGCAAAGCACCCCGTAGTCGCGCACGGCGCCGTCGTCGTCGAAATGCGCCGCCTTCGCCGCCTCGAGCGCCTCCTGCAGGGCCTGTTCCTCGCTCATCGCTCGCTACAATACCGGCAGGGGGAAAGCGTGCGCCAGTTCGGCAGCTTCGACTACGTGATCATCGGCGCCGGGAGCGCCGGCTGCCTGCTCGCCAACCGGCTGAGCAAGGATCCGGCCATCCGCGTCCTCCTGCTCGAAGCCGGCGGCCGCGACGACTACTTCTGGATCCCCATCCCGGTCGGCTACCTCTACACCATCGCCAACCCGCGCACCGACTGGTGCTACCGGACCGAGCCCGACGAGCACCTCGCCGGCCGCTCGATCCACTACGCGCGCGGCCGCGTGCTCGGCGGCTGCTCGTCGATCAACGCCATGATCTACATGCGCGGCCAGAAGGAGGACTGGGACTACTGGGCCTCGCTCGGCAACCGCGGCTGGTCGTGGAACGAAGTGCTGCCGGTCTTCAAGTCGCTCGAGGACTACGAGCGCGGCGCCACCGACGGCTACGGCGCGGGCGGCGAGCTGCGCGTCGAGGACCCGCGCGTGCGCTGGGAAATCATCGATGCCTTCCGCGAGGCGGCGGCCGAATGCGGCATCCCGAAGATCAAGGTCTTCAACAACGGTGACAACTTCGGCTGCGCGTACTTCCAGATGAACCAGAAGCGCGGCCGCCGCTGGAGCGCGACCAACGCCTTCCTGCGGCCGGTGCTGCACCGGAAGAACCTGACGGTCGCCACCGGCGCGCTGGTCTCCAGGATCAGGATGGACGGCAAGGCGGCGCTGGGGGTCGAGTTCGTGCGCGGCGGCGAGGCGCAGTTCGCCGAAGGCAGGCGCGAAACGATCCTCGCCGCGGGCTCGATCGGCTCGCCGCAGCTGCTTCAGCTCTCTGGAATCGGAAACGGCGAGCATCTCCAGCATCTCGGTATCCCCGTCATTCACGACCTGCGCGGCGTGGGCGAGAACCTCCACGACCACCTGCAGATTCGCATGCAGTACAAGGTGAAGAACGTGAAGACGCTGAACGGCGTCGCCAACAGCCTC
>DATDCR010000214.1:0-4803 GCA_036524215.1 Burkholderiales bacterium | reverse complement strand
TATCGGTGGCACGTTCACCGACTGCGCGATCGTCGATCGCGCGGGAAAGCTGCTCACCACCAAGGTCCCTTCGACGCCGCCCGATTTCGCGCGCGGCATGATGGACGCGCTCGGCGCCGGCGCGCAGGCGCTCGGCATCACCCTGGATGACTTCTGCCGCGAGATCGCGTTCCTGTCGCACGGCACGACCGTGGGCACGAATACCATCATCCAGAAGCGAGGCGCAAGAGTCGGCCTGATCACCACCAAGGGTCACGAGGACGCGATCCACATCATGCGCGGCTCGCGCGGCTACGGCGGGCGCGACATCCGCAAGGTGGTGCACTTCCCCGAGACCTCGAAGCCGGCGCCGATCGTGCCCAAGCGCCTGATCCGCGGCGTTTCGGAGCGCGTGGACTGCTTCGGTGAAATCGTCGTGTCATTGAACGAGCAGGAAGCCGAAGCGGCCATCAAGGAGCTGCTCTCCCAAGGCGTACAGGCGATCGCCATCTGCTTCCTCTGGTCGTTCCGCAATCCGCAACACGAGAATCGCGTGAAGGCGATGGTGCAGCGCATCGCGCCCGAAGTCTTCGTCACCACCTCCATCGACATCGCGCCGAAGTGGGGCGAGTACGAGCGCGTCACCGCGACCGCGCTCAACGCGTATCTCGGGCCGGTGATGGGCGGCTACCTGGAACGGCTGGATTCCAGCCTGAAGAACCTGGGCTACGAGCACGGCCTGCAGATCACGCAATGCGGCGGCGGCACGGTGCCGGTGGCGCGCGCGGGAGAGGCGCCGCTCCTCACGCTCGACTCGGGTCCGGTGTCCGGCGTGACGGCGTCGATGTTCCTCGGCGCGGCGATGGGCGAGAAGAACGTCATCACCACCGACATGGGCGGCACCTCCTTTGACGTGTCGATCATCTACGAAGGCAAGCCCGCCTACTCCTTCATCAGCAACACCGACCAGTACGAATACTTCCTGCCCAAGGTCGACCTGCAGGCGATCGGCGCCGGCGGCGGCAGCCTGATCCGCGTGCAGCCGGAGAAGCAGACGATGACCGTCGGGCCGGACAGCGCCGGCGCCTTCCCGGGTCCGGTCTGCTATGGCCGCGGCGGCACGGTGCCGGCGGTGACCGATGCGCAGCTCGTGCTCGGCTACCTCGACCCCGACAACTTCGCCGGCGGCCGCATGACGCTCGATAAGGACTCTGCAACCAAGGCCATCGCCGCTCTCGGTGCCCAGATAGGAATGAATGCGGCCGAATGCGCCGCGGGTGCCTGCCGCATCGTCGAGCTGCACATGGCGGACATCATCCGCAAGGTGACGGTGGAGAAAGGCTTCGATCCGCGCGACTTCGTGCTCTTCGCCTTCGGCGGCGCAGGTCCCGCGCATGCGGCGGTGTTCGCGCGCGAGCTCGGCGTCAAGAAAGTAGTCATCCCCCAGCGCAAGGCAGCGTCCACCTGGTGTGCCTTCGGCGCCGCGGCGGCCGACGTGCTCCATATCTTCGAGCACACCGAGATCATGGCCACCCCGGTGCCGGCGAAGCGCATCAACGAGCAGCTCGACGCGCTCGAAAAGCGCGCCGGCCAGATGATGAAGGCCGAGGGCATCGAGGCGAAGCGCCAGCGCTTCGAGTTCTCGCTCGACGTGCGGCACAAGGGACAGATCAACGAGGTCGAGATCACGCTGCCCTGGACGCGGTTGCCCAACGACTATGAATCTTCCTTGAGGAAGCTTTTTGTGCGCCGGTATGAACAGCTGTATGGACGCGGCTCCGCCCTCGCCGGCGCGCAGCTCGAGTTCGTGGTCTGCCGCCTGCGCGCGAAGGCGCTGACGCCGCAGCCGAAACTGGTCAAGGCGAGGAAGCTCACCAGCCGCGTGCCGCCCGAGGCAGTCAGGAAAAAGCGCGAAATCTATTGGCCGGACCTCGGCAAGCGCCGCGCCACGCCGGTCTACAACGGCGAGCTCCTCGCCAACGGCAACCGGATCGCCGGCCCGGCCATCGTCGAGACTTCCGACACGACGGTCGTCGTCACGCCTGGCAGTAAGCTACGGGTCGACGAGCTCGGCAACTTCGAGCTCACCTTCAGGTGACCCCCATGGAACCGTGCACCGTCGAAGTCGGCCTGCTGCGCAAGAAGCCCTGCGGACATCCTTCGGTCGCGAAATGCGCCAACTGCGAGCAGCCGCTCTGCGCCAAGCACGCCGTGGCGCAGGTCTCGGCGGCCGGGAAGAAGACCGGCACCTTCCTGTGCGCGCCGTGCAACGCCGCGGACAAGCTCTACCAGCAGACCGCGCCGGCCGCCACGCCGGCCGCCACGCCGCCGGCGGAGAAACCGGCCGCGCCTGCGCCCAAGCCTGCCGCGCCAGCCCAGAAGCCGGCCGCGCCAGCCCAGAAGCCAGCCGCGCCGGTCGCCAAGGCAGCGCCGCCGCCGGAAAAGAAGCCGGAGCCCTCGCCCGACGACACCAGCGCCCCGCTCGAATTCACGCCCAGCAAGAAGCCCGAGGCGCCGAAGAAATGAATAAATGGTGACAGTCACCATTTTTCCGACCGACAAATGAACGCTCCCCTGAAGAAGCTCTCCGAGCTCGCTCACCTCGCCTTCGACGGCCGGCGCACCGGCTATGTGCCGCCGAAGAAGCTCACCATCTCGCCGAAGCTCAAGCTGCACCGGAAGGCGAAGAAGGACATCGACCCGGTGACCTTCGAGGTGGTGCGCCACGCGCTGTGGAACGTGAACGAGGAGCACGGCGCGACGATCCAGCGCCTCTCCGGCTCGCCGGTCGCCATGTACGCGCTCGATCTCAACCCGTCGATCCTCACCGAGGACGCGGAGTTCGTCTATTTCGGGCCGTACATGCAGTACATGTCCGGCGTCACGGACACGCAGGTGAAGTGGACGCTCGAGAACCGCAGCGACAACCCCGGCATCCGCGACGGCGACATGTTCCTCGCCAACGATCCCTGGGTCGGCGCCGCGCACCAGATGGACGTGATGCTGCTCTGCCCGGTGTTCTGGAAAGGCGAGCTCTTCTGCTGGGTGACGAACTGCCTGCACCAGTACGACATCGGCGGCATCACGCCGGGCAGCTTCTGCCCGTCGGCGCGCGATGCCTTCGACGAGGGCATCCTCATCCCGCCGGTGAAGATCATCGAGGGGAACGAGATCCGCCGTGACATCGAGGAAATCTATTTAAGAAGCAGCCGGAAACCATCTGCTGTGGCGCTCGACTTCCGCGCGCAGCTCGCCGGCAACACGACGGCACGCGACCGCGTTCTTGCGCTGATCAAGCGCTACGGCGCAGACACGGTCAAAGGCGTGATGCGCAAGATCCTCGACGACGGCGAGCGCGCCTTCCTGAAGAAATTGTCTTCGCTGCCCGACGGGGTCTGGCGCGACCGCACCTACGTCGAATGCTGCCGGCCGGGCGACCGGCAGGCGCATCGCGTGATGCTGACGCTGAAGAAGTTCAAGAACCGGCTGACCTTCGAGAACGAAGGCACCGATCCGCAGGCGGGCGGCATCAACGCCACCTACTCCGGCTGGCGCGGCGCCATCATGGTCGCGCTGAACGAGCTGATGTGCTGGGAGCAGTACTACGCGGTGGGCGGCGCCCTGCGCCATGTCGACTTCAATCCGACCCCGGGCACGCTGAATTGCGCCGACTTCCCGGCCTCGGTGTCGACCGCGCCGGTGCAGTGCATGGAGATCTCGCTCTATCCCGCGTACAACGTGCTCTCGAAGATGATCTTCGCCGCGCCGGAGCTGCGGCGCGACGTGATGTGCATCGGCGGCACCAGCCAGTGGCCGGCGACCATCTTCCGCGGCCTCGACCAGTGGGGCGAGCGCTACGGCTACCTGCTCGTCGACCCGATCGGCGGCGCGATCGGCGCCTTCTCGCACGCGGACGGCATCTCGACCGGCGGCCAGGCGCGCACGCCGATCTGCAAGCTGCCGAACGTCGAGCACACGGAGCAATCGTTCCCCGTTCTGTTTCTGTACCGGAAGGAAATCACGGATTCCGGCGGCGCCGGCAAGTACCGCGGCGGCTTGAGCGCCGAGTCGTGCTTCATCCCGCACGGCACGGACAGGATCACTCACGACACGCTTTCCTCGGGCAACGCCATTCCGACCTCGACCGGGATGATGGGCGGCTATCCGGGCGCCGTGAACCGCTACCAGTTCACGAGGGATTCGGACATCCTCGAGCGCATGAAGCGCTCGCAGATGGTCCACGACATCTCGGAAGTGAAAGGCACCGAAGAGACGCTCGGCCTTCGGCAGCAGGATTTTTCCCAGAATCCGAGCGATGTCTACGCCGTGCTCTGGTCCGCGGCAGGCGGCTTTGGCGACCCGCTCGAGCGCGATCCGGCGAAGGTGCAGGCGGACGTCGACAACGGCGACGTGAGCGAGAAAGCCGCGCTCGAGATCTACGGCGTGGTGCTAGGCGACGCCGGGGCCACCGAGCGGCGCCGGCGCGAAATGCGCGCGCGGCGCATCCAGGGCCACAAGTTCGAGGTGCGCAAGCTGGAAGGCAAGCCGAAGATGCAGGTGACCGACAACCTCGCCATATTCGGCAACAAGCACTACGGCTGCGCCAAGTGCGGCACCGACCTCGGCCCGGTCAGCCACAACTACAAGTCCTACTGCGTGCGCAACGACATGCCGATCCAGGCCTCCAATCCGATCGTCGGCGAGCCGAAGCGCTTCATCGATCCGACGCCGCAGTTCCGCCAGTTCTGCTGCCCGGGGTGCGGCCTGCTGATCGAAAACGAGATCGCCGTGTCGGACGATCCGCTGCTGAAGGACGTCGAAATA
>DATDCR010000213.1:0-5391 GCA_036524215.1 Burkholderiales bacterium | reverse complement strand
GGCCAGGCTGCCGGTCGCGCCGCTCTCGAGCTCGAAGAGCGCGGCGCAGGTGTCGTCGAGATCGGCGCCGTTCGTCCATTGCGTCTGCCGCTTGGTCACGGCGCAGACGCGCGCGATCGGCCCGAGCAGCCATTGCAGCATATCGGCCATGTGCAGTCCCATCGGTGCCATGCCGGCGGCGGGCATCTCCGTGCGCTTCAGGCGCCAGTGGCCGGCGGGCAGCCGCATCATCAGGTCGCCGGAGTAATGGGCTTCTACATGGATCACTCGCCCGCAGGCGCCGCCTTCCAGTAGTTCTTTTATTTTTCTCGCGCCCGGCATGAAGCGGCGGTTGTGGCCTACGGCGAGCACCACGCGTGCCTTCTCGCACACCGCCGCGGCGCGTCGCGCGCTATCGACGTCGAGCGCGAGCGGCTTCTCGACGAACACGTGCTTGCGCGCCGCGGCGGCAGCCGCCGTCTGCGGCACGTGCAGCGTATGCGGCGTGGCGAGCACCACGGCGTCGACGTTCTTATCGCTCAAGACTTGTTCGAAAGAATGGAAAGACGCACCGCCATGCTGCTCGCGCAGCCGCCGGCACTGGTCGAGGTCGAGCGAGTGAAAGCCGGCGATCTCGATCACGTCCGGCAGGCTCGCCGCCGCCTTGGCGAGCTCGCCGCCCCACCAGCCGGTGCCGACGAAGGCGGTGCGCAGCATCAGCGCGCCATGGTCGAAGGCAGCCACAGCGCGAGCGCCGGGAAGAGCACCAGCAGCGCGAGCTTGGCGAGGTCGGCGATGACGAACGGCATGACGCCGCGGTAGACCGTGCCGAGCGGAACGTCGGCGCCGACCAGGCCCTTCAGCACGAAGAGGTGGATGCCGAAGGGCGGCGTGATGAGCCCGGTCTCGAGCACGACGAGGTTGACGATGCCCCACCAGATGAGGTCGTACCCCATCGACGAGATGAGCGGCGAGACGATCGGGATGGTCACGAACATGACGGTGTTCGAGTCCATGATGCAGCCGAGCGCCATGTACATGGCGAGGAGGAGGCCGATGACGGCGAGCGGCTGCCAGTGCAGGGCCTCGAAGAAGCCGGTCATGCGCTGCGGCAGGCCGGTGACCCCCATCGAGAACGAGAAGACCAGCACGCCGAAGATGATGAGGTAGAGGAGCGCCGTGGTGGCCGTCGTCTCGCCCATCACGGCGGCGAAGCTTTCCCTGTTCATGCGCTTGCGCACCAGGGCGAAGACGAAGGCGCCGGCGGCGCCCACCGCCGCCGCCTCGGTCTCCGTGAACACGCCGCCGTAGATGCCGCCGAGCACGAGCGCAAAGAGCACGAGCGCGGCCCATGCCTTCTTCGCGGCTCTCCATACTTCACCCCAATGGACGCGTGCCGCGGCGGGCGGGGCCGCGTCGGGGACGATGCGCACGTACGCAGCGACCGCGACCATGTAGAAGGCGATGGCGATCGCCGCCGGGACCATCGCGGCGATGAAGAGCTGGCCGATCGAGGTTTCGGTCAGGAAGGCATAGAAGATGAGCGGGATCGACGGGGGCACCAGCGCGCCGAGCGTGCCGCCGGCGGCGATGCAGCCGCTCGTCACGGCCGGCGAATAGCCGCGCGAGGTCATCTCCGGCAGCGCGATGCGGCCGATGGTCGCCACGGTCGCGAGCGAGGAGCCGGTCAGCGCGCCGAAGCCGCCGCAGCCGCCGATGGTGGCGAGGCCGAGGCCGCCGCGCAAAGGCGCGAGCAGCGCATGCGCGAGATCGTAGATGTCCTCCGCCATGCCGGCGACCACGGCAAAGCTGCCCATCATCAGGAACATCGGCACCACCGCGACCTGCGAGTTGGTGAGGAACTGCGCGCTCTCGTTGCCGAGCACGCTGAGCGCGGGATCGACGCCGATCATCAGCCCGGCGCACAGCACGCCGAGCAGGCCGAGCGCCGCGGCGAGCGGCACGTAGAGCGCAAGCAGCACCCAGACGAGCAGCACGATGAAGATCGAGGTCCAGCCGGGGTTCGCCTTCGCCCATCCGGAGAGCACGGGAAACGCCCACCACAGCGCCAGCACGGCGATCGCCGCCACGACGATGAGCGCGAGCCCGCGCGCGACGCTCCCCGCTATGACCAGGATATTGAGCGCCTGGACAAGCGCGGTAATGGCGAGAAAGGCGGTTACCACCCAGAGGAAGGGCGCCATCGGCAGGTTGAGATACACGGTCACCGCCTTGCGTGCGCCGAGCGAGGCGGTGTATTCGCCGACACGCAGCGCGAGCACGGCGTAGAGGACGAGCAGGACGAGCGCGCCGAGCATCTGCAGGCGCGCCACTGTCTGCGCGCTGGCACGCCCGGAAACGAGGTCGACCGTGATGTTCACGCGCTGCGCCGCGCCGGCGGGAAGGCAGGCCGACACGGCCACCGCGAGCGCCATGCTCGCCATCTCGCCCATGCCGGTGATCGGCGAGCTGAAGAGCCAGCGCGCCAGCACGTCTGCGATCGTGGTGAAGGCGATGAGCAGCATGCCGAGCACGCCGACCGTCGCCACGCGCTGCGTGTAGAGCACGCAGCGCGCCTGCGCTACTTCAAGCAACTATTTGCTGCCTTTGTTGGCGGCTTCGAACGCGGCGATCTCGGCGCGGAAGGCCGCGAGCACCTTGGCGCCGTTCGGCGTCTCCTTCGCCCATTGCTCGGCGACCGGCGCGGCCAGCTTCCTCCAGCGCGCCTCTTCTTCCGGCGAGAGCGTGGTCACCTCCTTGAAGCTGCCCCGCGCGCGCGCCCATTCCGCATCGGCCGCGCGCCCGACCGTCTGCGAGAACGGCAGGTAGGAGAGCTTGTCGATCGCCGCCCTGGCCTGCGGCGGGAGCGAGTCGTAGCGCTTGCGGCTCATGAAGACGATCGCCGAGTCGGATCCCATGGCGACGTCGACGTGATGCCTCGCCACTTCGTCGACCTTGAAGGTGGCCACGCCGGTGAACGGCATCAGCGTCATGTCGGCGAGACCCCGGCTGATTGCCTGGTAGACCTCGTCGGGACGCATGGTCACGGGCGCGGCCGAGAACGCGACCACCGTCTTGCCTGCAATGGCGTTCGAGACGGCGATCTTCTTGCCTTTCAGGTCTTCGAGGGACTTGACCGGCGTGCGCGCGTTGACGGCGGAGTTCGGAAAGGTCCAGATGGCGAGCGGCTTCACCGCGTCGAACTCGCCGGCCGTGATGCCTTTCTCGATCAGGTGCCAGAGCGCGGTGGCGGCCGCAATGCTCGACTTCGACTCGAAAGGCAGCGCGGCGACGTCCTGCTGCCTGAACTTGCCGGCGCCCATCGCGGTGAGGATGAAGCCGATGTCGGCGACGCCGTCGACCACGCGGTCGTAGGTGACGCCGAAGTTGCCGAGCGTGCCGCCATAGTACGGCTCGACCTTCAGCGTGCCGCCGGAGGCTTCGGTCACGTTCTTCGCCCACGGCGTGAAGGCGCCGTCGTGCAGGAACGAGCGCGGCGGGGCGGGCGAATTGAACTTGAGGACGACGGGCTCGGCCGCCGCCGATGCGGCCGCAGCGACCGCCCATGCGGCAATCAGGCAATGGATAGTTCTTTTCACTTTTCCTCCGTTAGGAACGACAAGATCAGTCGCCCCCGCGAAGGCGGGGGCCTAGTTTCTTAAACACCGATGATAGGAAGCACATCCGCCGGCGGCGCTTTCCACTTCTTGCTCGGCCGTCCTTCGGCAATCGCACTGAGCTCGCGAGTCAGCAGCTTGCGCCACAGGATGATGCCCGCATCCGAGCGGCCGAGGCGCTCGTTCTCGCGGTCGGCGATCACGCCCTGTCCCGCCTGCACGGCGATGTCCTGCACCATGGCGAGCTCGGGATGGTCGATGTCGATGAGGCGCTTGCGGCCGGCCCAGACGTCGTGCACCAGGTCCATGACCCTGGGCGCCGCCTTCACTTTCTGCAGGAACTCGGCTTTCTTCGCCAGGAAGCGCTCTGCTTCGGCGCCTGTCACCTTCACATGGCTGGTGATGAGCCAGAGATGGCTCTCGTCGTCGATCGGCGTGAAGCTGAAGTAGATCTCCTGCCAGCCGCCGACGCCGTCGAAGCCGGCGAGCGGCGGGACGATCACGCGCGTGACGTTCGGCATGTAGTGCAACGTGTGGCGCACCTGCCCGTCCTTGCGCGTGCCGTAGCGCAGCATCCCCCAGTCGGTCTCTTCGGCCGTGATGAGCGGAAGGTCCTGCGCGAGCTTGGCGTGCGAGCCGCCCGGCCGATGCACGAAGGCGACGTGCACTTCGTCGGCGGTGTTCTCGTAGCACTGCAGCCAGTTGCAAGGCACGGTCTCGACATTCCAGCAGTGAATCAGTCCCTGCTGCGGCGGCTCGGGGAACGGCGGCCAGGCGGGCGGCTCGCCTTCGCCGAAGTACGCAAAGACGATTCCCATGTGCTCGCGCGTGGGCCAGCTTCTCGCTTTGACTTTGCGCGCAAATCCGGCTTCTTCGGCCGGCTGCTCGATGCACTGGCCCGAGCAGTCGAACTTCCAGCCGTGGTAGAGGCAGCGCAGGTCGTCGCCTTCCACCCAGCCGAGATGCAGCTGCGCCCCGCGGTGCGGGCAGCGATAGTCGAATACCTGCGCGCGCCCGGATTCGCCGCGGTAAAGGGTGTAGTCCTCGCTCATGATGCGGATCGGCTTGGCGTGGCCCGGGGCGAGGTCCTCGCTGCGATGCACGGCCAGCCAGAACTGGCGCATGAACTGGCCGCCCGGCGTGCCGGGACGCGTGGACGCGATGTCCACCGAGCGCGCCTCGCGTTTCAACATTACGCTGCTCATGCATCCTCCTCCGGGTGTAGTGTAATCCGGCGATGAGCCTGAGGGAGAAGAAGAAGCTCGAAACGCGCGAGCGCATCCGCGCCGCCGCGGCCGAGCTTTTCACGCGCCACGGCTACGGCGCGGCGACGATGCGCCAGATCGCAAGCCGCGCGCATGTCGGCCTCGGCACGCTCTTCAACTACGCCGAGGACAAGCGCGACCTCGTGTTCCTCATCTTCAACGAGGAGCTGAACGCCATCACCGACGATGCGCTCGCCGCGCCGCGCGAAGGCCAGCCGCTCGCCGACCAGCTCGTCGCCGTGTTCCGCACGCACTTCCGCTGGCTCGCGACCAAGCCGGCGCTCGCGCGCATCCTCCTGCAGGAGCTGACTTTCTATTCGAGCGGCAAGCAGGCCGCCACTTTCCACAACATCCGCCAGCGCCTCATGGAGGGCATCGAAGACCTGGTGCGCCGCGCGCAGCAGCGTGGCGAGCTCAGCGCCAAGGAAAAGCCGGCGCTCATCGCGCGCCACATCTTCTTCACCTACTCGGCGTCGCTGCGCTGGTGGATCGCCTCGCCGCGGCCCGATCCGCGCGCCGGCATCGCCGAC
>DATDCR010000212.1:0-2326 GCA_036524215.1 Burkholderiales bacterium | reverse complement strand
GCCTTGTCCTGACCCGGGCAGTCGCCGACCCGCCGCGACATGATCAGGATCTTGGAGGAATATTTCGGCGCGGCCTCGATCAGGTTCTGGATCGTGCTCGAGACCATGTCCTTGGCGAAGTGATAGGTCAGGACCGTCTTGGTGCCCTTGCACTGCATCGCGAAGGCAAAGCCGTTCGGCAGCGTTTTGGTTTCGCTGAGCGTGCAGCCCTTCTTGATGTTGTCGGCGTTCTTGTATTGCGCCATCGTCTCGTCGCGGAAGGCGTCGAAATCCGCCGAGGCAAAGCAGACCTTGCTCTTGATCGGGGTGTCCTTGAACGCGGAATTGCGCGCCTCGGTCTCGTACATCCCCGGCACGAACACCGGCTTCGGCTCCAGCAGCGGCACCGAGGTTTGCGCGCGCGCCGCCGAGGCCAGCGCGAGGACGATGCAGGCGGATGAAACGAGCAGGCGTTGGGCGGACACGGGCGAATTCTCTTCGGCGATGGGTCGATATGCCTTAGTCGACGCGTCCGCCAAGAACGTTCAAATGAGTAGGGTGGGTTGGCGCGTAGCGCGTAACCCACCATTCTTTCGCAAAGACGGCGGGTTACGGCCTTCGGCCTAATCTTACTGAGTCATTCGGTCGCATCTGCGGAGGCGAAGAATCAAATATTTGAAGGGATTCAAGATTTGGCATGCGGAGGGCCAGATGGATCTCAATCAGGGTGGAGACAGCGAGGCGCGGTTTGCGGCGTACGTGTCGGGGCTGGGAAGCGTGATTGGTCAGGCAGCGCGGGTGAGGCCGCTGCGTGACTATTGCACCGGCTTGATGCTGCCGGGTGAGCGCAAGAGCGTCGAACCGATGGCGGCGCGGACGGCTCCGGCACGAACGGCGGCACAGCACCAGTCGCTGCTGCATTTTGTCGGCAACGCGACCTGGTCGGACGAGAACGTGCTGGCCAAGGTGCGTGAGATGGTGTTGCCGGCGATCGAGAAGGCCGGGCCGATTGAGGCGTGGATCATTGACGACACAGCCTTCCCCAAGCAGGGCAAGCATTCGGTCGGCGTGCACCACCAATACTGCGGTCAACTCGGCAAGCAGGCCAACTGTCAGGTGGCGGTGTCGCTCTCGATCGCCAATCACACCGCCAGCCTTCCGGTCGCGTATCGGCTGTACCTGCCGCAGGACTGGACCAAGGATCGTGCACGACGGAAGAAGGCCGGCGTGCCGAAGGAGATCAAGTTCAAGACCAAACCGGAGATCGCGCTGGAGCAGATACGCTGGGCCTGCGAAGCCGGCCTGCCACGCGGTGTCGCACTGATGGACGCGGCCTATGGCAGGGACTCGCGGCTGCGGGCAGGCATGACGGAGTTGGGCGTGACCTATGTGGCCGGCATCCTGCCGGACACCTTGATGTGGCGGCCCGATACCGGCCCGCGGCGCATGGACAAGCCGCTGAACAACACCGGCCGGCGCGACGAGCCCGACCTGGTCTCGGCCAAGGAAGTGGCGCTTGGTCTGCCGAAGCGGGCCTGGTGCACGGTGACGTGGCGCGAGGGCTCGGCCGATCGGCTGTCATCGCGTTTTGCGCGTGTGCGCGTGCGTGTCGGATACAACAAGCTGATCCCCGAGACGCTGTCGCCGGAGTGGTTGCTGATCGAGTGGCCCGAGGGCGAAAAAGAACCGACCAGATACTGGCTCTCGACGCTGCCGGAGGACGTCAGCTTCCAGCGGCTCGTCGATTTTGCCAAGCTGCGCTGGCGTATCGAACGCGACTATCAGGAGCTCAAGCAAGAGGTCGGGCTCGGTCACTACGAGGGACGCGGCTGGCGCGGCTTCCATCATCACGCAACCCTGTGCATCGCAGCCTACGGCTTCCTCATCGCCGAACAGGCGACGATTCCCCCCTCAGGACCTCGTTCCGCCGCGCCGTTCCAGGCACCTCGCTTACCCGACGATTATCGACCCAGAGGCTCCGCCCGCGCGGCCTGAACGCCACGTCCCGAACTCGATCGCAACCATGCGCGCACGCTTGATCCGCGCACTCATCAAAACCTTGCCGCGATGTCCATGCTGCGGCGCCGGCGCAGCATCGAACAGACGTCGATGCCCATGACGCAGTAAGACTAATCCGCCCTACGCGCTCTCAAAAACCCGCCGCGGCCGGCGAGAGCGCCGGTGCCCGCGTCTCGATCGCGCGGGTCAGGCGGTGGATGTCGCGAAAGGCCTGCATCAGCCAGGCGCGCAGCTCGGCGCGCTGCTCGAACGGCAGGTTGCCGGGCATGCTCTCGACATCGCTGCGCGAGAGCGGCTGGCTGACGATGTCGCCGAGCGACAGGCCCGG
>DATDCR010000211.1:0-2406 GCA_036524215.1 Burkholderiales bacterium | reverse complement strand
GCTGACCGTGCTCATCGCATGGACGCTCGCCGCGGCGCGCCCGGCGCACGTGCGCATGGCGCCCTGGGCGGGTGCGGTCCTGATCGCCGCCGTGGTGGGCTACGCCGGCCAGGCCGGTCTGAGTCGTGCGCAGAGTGCCTTCGAGGACTGGGTGAGCGACTGGATCCTGCACGGCATGGC
This sequence comes from Burkholderiales bacterium, assembly GCA_036524215.1. Taxonomy (GTDB): domain Bacteria; phylum Pseudomonadota; class Gammaproteobacteria; order Burkholderiales; family SG8-39; genus SCGC-AG-212-J23. Next base: position 2,226 of record DATDCR010000211.1, on the reverse strand, counting down.
CGCCGATCCGTATCGCAGCAGCACCGATCTCGGCTCGGTCGGGCGGTTGAAGATGATCGACGCAATCGTGATGCGGGTGTATCCCGAGCCCGCACAGGCGTCTCCACCGGGCCTCCTTCATCGCGCCAGCTTTACGAGCTTCGAGGGCGCGACCTGGACCGCCAGGCGCAGCCCGATGAGCGCGCTCGCGCCCGAAGCGGATGGCGTCTCGTGGAAGCTGGCCGCCGGCCGCCCCCGCCAGCGCACCCGCATCTTCATTCGCCTCGAGGGCGGCAAGGCGCTGCTCGCGCTACCGGCCGGTACGCTGCAACTGGCCGCCATGGCTGCGGCGACAGTGCGACGCAACGCGCTGGGCGCGGTGCAAGCCGAGTTCGGCGGCGAATGGGCGCCTTACACCGCCGAGAGCACCGCCGCGCCCGACGACGAATACGCCGCGCCGACGGCGGACGATGTGCAGATCGCCAGGGGCGAACAACCGACGATCCAGGAAGTTGCCGCGCAACTGCAGCTGCAGCAGCTCAGCTCCCGGCAGGCGCTCGATCGGGTGCGTCAGCATTTCGCCGGTTTTCAATATGCGACCTACCGCGCCAGCCCCGTCGCGCCAGGCAGCACGGCGATCGCAGACTTTCTGGTGCGCAGCAAGAGCGGCCATTGCGAATATTTCGCCGCCGCGACCACGCTTCTCTTGCGCGCAGCCGGCATACCGGCGCGTTACGCCACCGGCTTTGCCGTCACGGAATACAGCACCCTCGAGCAGGCGTATGTCGTGCGCGCTCGCCATGCCCATGCCTGGACGCGGGCGTATGTCGACGGCCATTGGATCGACGTCGACACCACCCCGCCCTCCTGGACGGAGGAAGAAGCGCGTGCCGCGCCCGCCTGGCAGAAGGTCGCGGATTTCCTTCGCTGGGCGCAGTTCCGATGGTCACAGGCGGGACCCATCGAGCTCGGCCTCGGATGGGCGAGCGTCCTCGTCGCGGCGCTCGCCTTCTTCGGCTGGCGGCTGCTTCGCGGCAAGCGCGCCAAAGCCGCCGCGGAGCCGGCTTCGCGCCGGCAGCGCCGCTTTGCAGGCAGCGATTCCGAGTTCTACGCGATCGAAGCCAAGCTCGCCGCGCGTGTCGGCCGGCGCGCGCCGCATGAATCGATCGCGGCGTGGCGGCGTCGCATCGAGCCGGCGCTGGACGCCACGCTGCGCGAAGCGCTCGACACGATTCAAGCGCTGCACTATCGCCATCGCTTCGACCCGCGCGGGCTCGACAGCGGGGAACGGCGCGCGTTGCGCGAGCACTGCCTCGCGCTGGACGCTCGATTAGAATCCTCGCATGGGTAGCGTAGTGGCTCTTGCAGGGCAGGTCGGCGGCGCGAAGCTCGCCGACGGGCTATACCGCCTGCGCAAAGAAGCGCTCACCGTGGTCGTCAACACCGGCGACGACTACGAGCACCTCGGCCTCGCCTTCTCACCGGACATCGACACGATGCTCTATACGCTCGCCGGCATCGCCGCCGGCGGCGCGAGCTGGGAACCGCAGAACGAAAGCCACACCGTGCAGGCGATGGTGAAGATGCTCGGCGGTCCCGACCGTCCGGCGCTCGGCGACCGCTCGCTCGCGGCGCCGCTGCTGCGCGCGGAAGGCATGGCCGGCGAACGCACGCTGACGCAGGTCACGCTCGATTTCTGCCGGCATCTGGGCATCTCCGCGCGCGTGCTGCCGATGAGCAACGACCGCATCCGCACCAACGTGCTGACCGATGAAGGCGCGGTCACCTTCCACGACTATTTCCACCAGCTGGCCTGCGAGCCGTCGGTGCGCGGCTTTCAGTACGCCGGCGCCGATGCGGCGCGCATCCCCGACGAGCTGATCGACGCCTTGCACGCCACGGACCTGGAGGCGGTGGTGATCTGCCCGGCCAACCCGTACCACGTCATCCGCCCGATCCTCGAGATCGACGGCATGAAGGCGCTGCTGCACAAGGCGAAGGCGCCGGTCATCGCCGTGACGCCGATTGTCGGCGGCAAGGCGCTGACCGGCTCGGCGGGAAAAATCATGCGCGAGCTCGGCCGCGAGCCGTCGGCGCGCGCCGTCGCGGGCGAATACTTGCGCATCATCGACGGCTTCGTCATCGACAGCGAAGATGCCGGGATCCTCGACAGCGTGCGATCGCTCGGCATGGAAGCGATCGCGCTGCCGACGGTGATGCGCTCGGTCGACGACCGCATCGCGCTCG
>DATDCR010000210.1:0-6651 GCA_036524215.1 Burkholderiales bacterium | reverse complement strand
CGGCAAGAAAGTCCTCCGCGACAAGGGCGAGTAGGTCCGCTGGTCACCCTGGCTGTCGATTGCATGGGGGGCGACCACGGCCCCCATGTGACGGTTGCCGCCGCGCTCGATTTCCAGTCCCGCGCCGCCGAAGTCGACATGATCCTCGTCGGCGTGCGCGACGCGATCGAATCCGAGCTGAAGAGCCGCGGCGCTGTCGCAGGTCCGCGCTTGCGCGTGCACCATGCGAGCGAGGTCGTCGGCATGGACGAGCCGCCGGCGCAGGCGATGCGCTACAAGAAGGACTCCTCGATGCGAGTCGCCGTCAACCTGGTGAAGAGCGGCGAGGCGCACGCGGCGGTGAGCGCCGGCAACACCGGCGCGCTGATGGCGATCTCGCGCTTCGTGCTGAAGACCATCCACGGCGTCGACCGGCCGGCGATCGCCACCGTGCTGCCGAACATGAAAGGCACCTATACCTACGTGCTCGACCTCGGCGCCAACGTCGACTGCACGGCCGAGCAGCTGATGCAGTTCGGCGTGATGGGCGCGATGCTGGTCGCCGCCGTCGAGCACAAGGAGCGCCCGACGGTGGGGCTGCTCAACATCGGCGTCGAGGACATCAAGGGAAACGAGACCGTGAAGCGCGCCGCGGAGCTCCTGCGCTCGAGCGGGCTCAACTTCTACGGCAACGTGGAAGGCGACGACATCTACAAGGGGACGACGGATGTGGTGGTGTGCGACGGCTTCGTCGGCAACTCGCTCCTCAAGGCTTCCGAGGGCGTGGCGAAGATGATGGTTTCCTTCCTGCGGCAGGAGTTCACGCGCAACCCGCTGCGCATGCTCGCGGCGGCGCTGGCGAAGCCGGTGCTCAACGCTCTGCGCGCCCGCATGGATCCCGCCAAGTACAACGGCGCGACGCTGGTCGGCCTGCGCGGCATCGTCATCAAGAGCCACGGCTCGGCGGACACGCGGGCCTTTGCCAACGCGCTCGAGCGCGCGGTCGAGGAAGTGCGCAACGCCGTGCCGAAGCGCATTGCCGAGCAGATGGCGCAAATCATGGTACCGGCACGATGATCTATTCCCGCATCGTTGGCACCGGCAGCTACCTGCCGCCGCGCGTCATGACCAACGCCGACTTCGCGAGCCGGCTGGAGACGAGCGACGCGTGGATCCGCGAGCGCACCGGCATCGCCGAGCGGCATATCGCCGACGAATCGCAGGGCTCGAGCGAGCTCGCGCTGCAGGCGGCGAGGAACGCGCTTCAGGCGGCGGGCGTGGCGGCGGCGGAGCTCGACCTGATCATCGTCGCCACCTCGACGCCCGACTACGTCTTTCCGAGCACCGCCTGCCTGCTGCAGGCGAAGCTCGGCACCAAGGGCGGCGCGGCCTTCGACCTGCAGGCGGTGTGCAGCGGATTCGTCTACGCGCTCGCCACGGCCGACAACTTCATCAAGGCGGGGGCGGCAAAGAAGGCGCTCGTCGTCGGCGCCGAAGTGTTCTCGCGCATCCTCGACTGGAATGACCGCGGTACCTGCGTGCTTTTCGGCGACGGCGCCGGCGCCGTGGTCCTTGCTTCCTCGAAAGCACCTGGAATACACGCCAGCGTGCTGCGCGCCGATGGCAGCCATGCCGGCATGCTGTCGGTGCCCGGCAATGTCTGCCGCGGCGCGATCACCGGCTCCCCCTATCTGCAGATGGACGGCCAGGCGGTGTTCAAGTTCGCCGTGCGCGTGCTGGAAGAATCGGCGCGCGAAACGATGGCCGCGGCGAAGATGTCGCTCGAGGACGTGGACTGGCTGATTCCGCACCAGGCGAACGTGCGCATCCTCGAGGCCACCGCGCGCAAGCTCGGCCTGCCGCGCGAGAAGCTTGTCGTCACGGTCGACCATCACGGCAACACCTCGGCGGCCTCGGTGCCGCTCGCGCTCGACGAGTTCGTGCGGGCCGGGAAGATCCGCGCGGGCCAGCGCCTGCTGCTGCAAGGCGTGGGCGGCGGCTTCACGTGGGGTTCGTCCCTGGTCACCCTATGAAGATCGCGATGGTGTTCCCGGGGCAGGGTTCGCAGGCGGTCGGCATGCTCAAGGGCTACGCCGGGCTGCCGGAGGTGGAGGACGTGAGGAGCGCGGCGGCGAGCGTGCTGGGCGCGGATTTCCTGCGCTTGCTCGACGAAGGACCGGCCGAAGCGCTCAATCAAACCATCAACACGCAGCCGGCGATGGTGACCGCAGGCTACGCCGCCTATCGCGCCTGGCGTGCGCTCGGCGGGCCGGCGCCCGAGATGGTGGCGGGCCACAGCCTCGGCGAATACACCGCATTGACGGCTGCGGGCGCGCTCGCCTTGAAGGATACGCTGCCCCTGGTGCGCTTTCGCGCGCAGTCGATGCAGGAGGCGGTGCCGCAGGGCAAGGGCGCCATGGCGGCGATCCTGATGCTCGACGACGACGTGGTGCGCGCCGCGTGCGCCGAAGCGGGCGGCGAAGTGCAGGCGGTCAACTTCAATGCGCCCGGCCAGGTGGTCATTGCGGGGGAGAAGGCGGCGGTGGATCGCGCCATCGAGCTCTGCAAGGCGAAAGGCGCAAAGCGCGCCATGCCGCTTCCCGTCAGCGCGCCGTTCCACTCGACGCTGATGCGCCCGGCGGCCGAGAAGCTCAAGGGGAAATTGGTGACAGTCACCATTTCCGCCCCGCAATGCGCCGTGGTCAATAACGTGGACGTTGCGGTGGAGACCGATCCGGCGCGGATCAAGGATGCGCTGGTGCGCCAGGCCGCGTCGCCGGTGCGCTGGGTGGAGACGATCCGAAAGATGATCGAGGCCGGCGCCACCCACATCGTCGAATGCGGTCCGGGCAAGGTGCTCGGCGGCATGACCAAGCGCATTGCGCCCGAGGTCCAGTCGCTCACGCTGCACGACAAGGCGTCGCTCGAGGCGGCGCTGCAAGCGCTGAAGGGAGGCTGACGATGCTGGAAGGAAAGGTCGCGCTCGTCACTGGCGCCTCGCGCGGCATCGGCCGCGCCATCGCCGAAGAGCTGGCGAAGCAGGGCGCTAAGGTGGTCGGCACGGCGACGAGCGCCGAGGGCGCGGCGAAGGTGCCCGGCATCGGCAGGGTGCTGAACGTGCGCGACGCAGCGCAGATGGATTCCCTGCTCGAAGAAATACCGAAGCAGCTCGGCGACATCGCGATCCTGGTCAACAACGCCGGCATCACGAAAGACAACCTCGCGCTGCGGATGAAGGACGCGGACTGGGACGAGGTGATGGAGACCAACCTGCGCGCCGTGTTCCGCCTGTCGCGCGCGGTCATGCGCGGCATGATGAAGGCCCGCTGGGGGCGCATCATCAACATCACTTCCGTCGTCGGCGAGTCGGGCAACGCCGGCCAGGCCAACTATGCGGCCGCCAAGGCGGGCGTGGTCGGCATGACGAAATCGCTGGCGCGCGAGCTCGGCAGCCGCAACATCACGGTCAATTGCGTGGCGCCGGGCTTCATCGACACCGACATGACACGGGCCTTGACCGAGGCGCAGAGGAGCGCGCTGCTCGCGCAGATTCCCCTCGGCCGCCTGGGCGCCGCCGCCGATGTCGCCGCCGCCGTCGCCTACCTTGCTTCACCTGCCGCCGGCTATGTGACGGGCACGGTCCTGCACGTCAACGGCGGCATGTATATGTCGTAGAATACGGCCCCTTTCGGGAAGGAGCAGCGATGGAGAACATCGAGCAAGCAGTGAAGAAAATCATCGCCGAGCAGCTCGGCGTGAACGAGGCCGAGATCAAGAACGACTCTTCGTTCGTCGACGACCTCGGCGCCGATTCGCTCGACACCGTCGAGCTCGTGATGGCGCTCGAAGAGGAATTCGAGACCGAGATTCCCGACGAGGAAGCGGAGAAGATCACCACCGTGCAGCAGGCCATCGACTACATCAAGGCCCACGCCAAGAGCTAACTGAGGCCTGAGCCTTCCTTCAGTGAACCGCCGCAGAGTCGTCGTCACCGGCCTCGGCGTCGTCTGTCCCCTCGGAAATAGCGTCCAGGAAGCCTGGGACAAGGCGCTCGCCGGTAGCTCCGGGATCACGCGCATCACGCGCTTCGATCCTGCGCGCCTGGCGAGCCAGATCGCCGGCGAGGTGAAGAACTTCGACCTCTCGCCGTACATGTCGCCGAAGGAAGCGCGGCGCATGGATCTTTTCATCCACTACGGCATGGCGGCCGGCCTGCAGGCCTGGCGCGACTGCGGCCTGGCGGTGACGCCGGACAACGCGGAGAAGGTCGGCATCAATTTCGGCTCGGGCATCGGCGGCCTGCCGCTCATCGAGTCGATGAAGGCGGAGCTCGACAAGAACGGCCCGCGCCGCATCTCGCCGTTCTTCATTCCCGGCAGCATCATCAACATGATCGCCGGCCTGCTGTCGATCGAGATCGGCGCCAAGGGCCCGAACCTCGCGATGGTGACGGCGTGCACCACCTCGACGCACTGCATCGGCGAAGCCATGAAGTCGATCCGCTATGGCGAGGCCGACGTGATGGTCGCCGGCGGCGCCGAAGCGGTGGTCACCGAGCTCGCCATCGGCGGCTTTGCCGCCGCGCGCGCGCTTTCGACGCGCAACGACGATCCGGCCGCGGCGAGCCGCCCGTGGGACAAGGATCGCGACGGCTTCGTGCTGGGCGAGGGCGCCGGCGCGATGGTGCTCGAGGAGTACGAGCATGCCCGGGCGCGCGGCGCGAAGATCTACTGCGAGGTGGTCGGCTACGGCGTCTCGGCCGATGCGTTCCACATGACGGCGCCGCCCGAGGACGGGGACGGCGGCTACCGCGCGATGCGCAACGCGGTGCGCGACGCGGGCGTCGAGATCTCCAGCATCGACTACATCAACGCCCACGGCACTTCCACGCCGCTCGGCGACGTTGCCGAGACGATCGCGATCAAGCGCCTGCTCGGCGAGCACGCGGCCAAAGTCGCGGTCAATTCGACCAAGTCGATGACCGGGCACCTGCTCGGCGCGGCGGGCGGCGTCGAGGCGATCTTCACGGCGCTCGCGCTGCGCGACCAGGTCTCGCCGCCGACCATCAACCTCAACACGCCGGATCCGGCCTGCGATCTCGATTACGTGCCGAACAGCGCGCGGCGCATGCCGATCCGCGTCGCGCTGTCGAACTCGTTCGGCTTCGGCGGTACGAACGGCACCATAGTCCTGGCGCGCGCCTGAGCGGCGCCGTGCGATTCGAGCTGCAGCCCTCCAGGCTCCTCGCGGCCGCCATCCTCGCCGCCCATCTCGCGGCCGGCACGGCCCTCCTGGTAGTCCTTCCCGGCGTGAAGGGTCTCTTGCTCGCGGCGGCGCTCGGTGCGCTGGGTGCGGCGGCGGCCTGGAGCCGCGCGCTGCTCAGGTCGTCGCATTCGGTGCGCGCGATTGAAATCCAGGGCGCCGAGGCGCGCTTCGAGCTCGCGAGCGGCGAAGTCCGGTCCGCGCCCGTGTCCGCCCGGCGTTACGTGGCGCGCTATCTGGTCACGCTGCCGCTCGGCGCGCCGCTCGCGCGAACGCTTCTCGTGACGGCGGACATGCTCGCTCCACGGGAGTTCCGCCGCCTTCGCATCTGGGCGGTATGGAACCGCCTTCCGTCGGAAAGCCGCGCCGTGGCGCCGGCGCAACTGACCGCCTAGCGGCATGCGCGCAAGAGGGCTAGAACTATTTCTCAGTGGGCGCGTCTATGGCACATAGGCGTTGCAACTTGGCGTCCGGGGGTGGGGAGCCCTTGCCACGCGATGTCTGAGCGCGATGTTGACCGTCAGCTGGTCGCGCGAGCGCAGCGTGGTGACAAGCGGGCTTTCGAGCTGCTTGTCGAGAAGTATCAGCGCAAGCTAGGCCGTTTGTTGTCGCGTTTCATCCGCGATCCGGCCGAGGTCGAAGATGTGACGCAGGAAGCGTTCATCAAGGCCTACCGCGCCCTCCCTGCCTTCCGTGGCGACAGCGCCTTTTATACGTGGCTGTACCGGATTGGAATTAATACGGCCAAGAACTATCTCATGGCCATGGGTCGGCGGGCGCCGACCTCGACCGAGGTAGAGGCCGAAGAGGCGGAAGGGTTCGAAGAAGGCGAGCAGCTGCGCGACATCAACACGCCCGAGAGCGTGCTGCTTTCGAAGGAAATTGCGGCGACGGTGAACGCCACGATCGACAGCCTTCCGGAAGAGCTGCGCAGGGCGATTCAGATGCGCGAGATCGAAGGCATGAGCTACGAGGACATCGCGCAGGCGATGGATTGCCCGATCGGCACGGTGCGCTCGCGCATCTTCAGAGCGCGCGAGGCGATAGCCGAGCAGCTCAGGCCGCTGCTGGGCACGCGGAAAGACAAGAGGTGGTAGGGCCATGAGGGAAAGAATTTCTGTGCTGATGGACGGCGAGCTGGAGGACCGGGCTGCCGACGAGCTGATCGACGCCATGGCGCGCGACCGCAAGGCTCTCGAAACCTGGCGCACGTATCACCTGATTGGCGATGCGCTGCGCGAAAGAGAAAGCGTGCCGGCCGCGGCGGCGCGCCGTTTGCGGCCGCAGCCGCGCACCTGGTACGCGCTTGCCGCAAGCCTCGCCGCGGTCGGGCTCGTCGGCTGGCTCGGCTTCGGCCCTCAGCAGTCCCCCGCGCCGGTGGCCACCGCGCCGTCCGCCCAGGTGGCGCAG
>DATDCR010000209.1:0-2720 GCA_036524215.1 Burkholderiales bacterium | reverse complement strand
CCGGTGCCCATGATAGTGCCGGTGGTCCCCATGGTGGCCACGAAGTGCGTGACGCGGCCGTCGGTATCGCGCCAGATTTCCGGGCCGGTGCCCTCGTAGTGCGCGCGCGGATTGTCCGGGTTGGCGAACTGGTCGAGCATGATCCCCTTGCCCTCGCGCACCATTTTCTCCGCCAGGTCGCGCGCGCCTTCCATGCCGCCCTTCTGCGGCGTGAGGATGATCTCGGCGCCGAAGGCGCGCATCGTCTGGCGCCGCTCGACGGAAAGGTGCTCGGGCATGATGAGGATCATGCGGTAGCCCCGCGTGGCGGCGGCCATGGCGAGCGCGATGCCGGTGTTGCCCGAGGTCGGCTCGATCAGCGTGTCGCCGGGCTTGATGCTGCCGCGCGCCTCGGCATGCTTGATCATCGAGATGGCGGGCCGGTCCTTCACCGAGCCGGCGGGGTTGTTGCCTTCCAGCTTGGCGAGGATGAAGTTGCGGTTCTTCGCATTCTCCGCCCCCGGCAGGCGCTGCAGCCGCACGAGCGGCGTGTGGCCGATGAAATCCTCCAGCGTCTTCTTCACTTGCGGGCTAGCTCCTTCACATAGGCGGCTGCGCCCTGCTCCACGCTCACGAATTCGCCTGGATAGCCGGCCGCGCGCAGCTTCGAAAGATCGGCTTCGGTGAAGCTCTGGTACTTGCCCACCAGTGCCGGCGGGAACGCGATGTACTCGATCAGGCCGCGCGCCACGATGTCGTGCAGCGTGTCCTTCGTCCCGTGCACGGCGTTGATGACGGCGACGGCCAGCCGGTTGAAGGTCTGCGCCCGGCCGGTGCCGCAGTTGAAGATGCCGGACACGCCGCGCCGCTCGAGGAACCAGAGGTTCACGTTGACCACGTCGTCGACATACACGAAGTCGCGGCGCTGCTCGCCGTCGCGGTAGCCGTCGGAGCCGACGAAGAGCTTGACCTTGCCCTCGGCCAGCAGCTGCCGGTAGGCGTGGAAGGCCACCGAGGCCATGCGGCCCTTGTGCGCCTCGTTCGGCCCGTAGACGTTGAAGTAGCGCAGCCCGACGATCTGAGAACCCGCCTCGGCCAGCCGCGGGCGCACGTACTGGTCGAAGAGGAACTTGGAGTAGCCGTAGACGTTGAGCGGCCGCTCGCAGGCGCGCTCCTCGCGGTACTCGGGACCGCTGCCGTACACCGACGCGGACGAGGCGTAGAGGAAGGGGATCTCCTCCTCCTGGCACCACTCGAGCAGCCGGCGCGAGTACGCGTAGTTGTTCTCCATCATGTAGCGGCCGTCGGTTTCCATCGTGTCCGAGCATGCGCCCTGGTGCAGGACCGCTTCGGTCGCGCCTTCCCAGCGATCGAGGTGGGCGATGAATTCCGCCTGGTCGACATAGTCCGCGATCTCGCAGCCGGCGAGATTCCTGAACTTGTCGGCCTGGGCGAGGTTGTCGACGGCGATGATGTCCTTGATGCCGCGCCGATTGAGGCCCTCGACGATCTTCGAGCCGATGAAGCCGGCGGCGCCGGTAACGATGTAGTACGTCATTCGAAGAGTTCCTGCAACGTGACCACGGCCGTGCCGAACTTCGTGACCTTGATGCCGCCGGCACGGTTCGCCATGCGCACGGCGAAGTCGAGGCCGGTGCCGGCCGCGAGCATCACCGCCAGCGTCGCGATCACCGTATCGCCCGCCCCGGTGACATCGGACACCTCGCGCTTCTCGGCGCGTACCTGGGTCTTCTTGCGGCGGCGAAAGAGCGTCATGCCTTCTTCGCTCCTCGTCAGGAGGAGCGCGTCCAGCCCGAGCTTCTCGCGCAATGCCTGAGCCCGGCTCGCCAAGTCCTTCTCATCCTTCCAGCGGCCGACCACTTCGCGCAGCTCGGCGAGGTTTGGCGTCACCACGCTCGCGCCGCGATAGCGGCGGTAGTCGTCGCCCTTCGGATCGACGAGCACGGGTTTGCGCGCCTTGCGGCCTTCGCGGATCATGGTCTCGATGTGCGCAAGGCCGCCCTTGCCGTAATCGGAGAGCAGCACCACGTCGCAATCCTTCAGCGCCTCGCGGAAGTCGGCAAGCTTGGAGGCAAGCACTTCGCGCGACGGCGGCGCCTCCATGTCGATGCGAAGGAGCTGCTGGCGGCGGCCGATGACGCGGAGCTTCTGCGTCGTATGCACGCCGGCATCGCGGTGCAGCCGCGCCTCGACGTGCTCCTTCTTGAGGAGCGTTTCCAGGCGCCGGCCGGCCTCATCGCGCCCGACGACGGAAAGCAGGCGCGTGCGCGCCCCGAGCGCGGCGCAATTCGCCGCCACGTTCGCCGCGCCGCCCAGGCGATATTCCTCCTCGCGGAAAAGCAGCACCGGCACCGGTGCCTCCGGCGAGATGCGCGACGCGTCGCCGTACCAGTAGCGGTCGAGCATGACATCGCCGACGACGAGGACGCGCGCCTTGCTGGTATCGGGTCGTTTCACTGCTTTCTGCCGATCGGGTAGTACTCGAGCCCCTGCGCGCGCAGGGCCGACGGATCGTAGAGATTGCGGCCGTCGAAGATCGCCGGCGTCTTCAGCGCTTTCTTGATGGCGGCGAAGTCGGGGCTGCGGAACTCCTGCCACTCGGTGACGATCGCCAGCACGTCGGCGCCCTCCAGCGCCTCCATGGCGTGCGGCACGATCTGCACGTGCTGGCTCTGCGCAAAGATGCGCTTCGCTTCCGTCGCCGCCGCCGGATCGTAGGC
>DATDCR010000208.1:0-7136 GCA_036524215.1 Burkholderiales bacterium | reverse complement strand
GCGCGGCGGTTCGCCGGCTCGGCGTGCAGCCGGGCGCGCTCGGCCTTGTTCTTCCACTCCAGCCGCCCGCTCGCGGCATCGTGCGCGCTCGGCTCGCCGTAGCGCTGGCGCAGGAACTTCGTGATCGGCTCGAGCTGCCGCTTGTCGAAGCGCACGTCGAAGCCCTCGACCGCGTCGCGCTTCAGGTAGAACGTGACGCTCGCATCGATGCCGCCGAACTTGATGCGCGAATCGTCGCAGCGCCGGTCCGCCGCCTTGCTCGTCCATTCGAGGTCGCGGCAGTTCGCGTGGGGGTAATGCCGCTTCACCTCGGCTTCGCCCGCGCCGAGCCTGAGGCCGTCGATATCGAAAAAGTCGGCGGCCCTTGCCGACCCGCAGAGCAAAAACAGGGTCAGAACAACTTTTCCCAGCGCCGGGAAATGTTCATCTGACCCCATTTACTTCGAGATGAGGCGGTCGCCCAGGAGGGCGAGGCGCTCGGCCATGATGGCGAGGAAAGCCTCGTTGAAGCGAGCGCGGCAGGTCTCGGACAGGCCGTCTACGTCGCTCACGCGCAGGCGCATGGTCCAGGTCGGCTCGATGGCGGTGACGGTCGCGCTGCGCGGCTTGCCGTCGCGGCGGGCGTACGCCATCTCGCCCACGCACTCGCCGGGGCTCACCGCGTTCAGCAGCTTGCCTCGTTGCGTCACCTTGAGCAGGCCCGACGCCATGATGTGGAAATGCTCGTCGCTGCTTCCCTCGCGGATCAGCACCGCGCCCGCCGGATGCTGCTCCCAGTGCGAGGCGCGCACCGCTTCCCAAAGCTCGACGTCGCTGAACCGCTTGAAGAACGGCAGCCGGCGCGACGCGGCAAACTTCTCCGCATCCGAGAGCACCGCCGCGCGGTGCTGGCGCCCGAGGACGCGCTCGAGCGCATCGCCAAAGTCGCTCCACGTCGCATAGCGGTCGTCGCGCGCCTTGCCGAGCGCGCGCAGCACCACATCGTCGAGCTCCCTGGGCACTTCCGGGCGAAGCTTCGACGGCGGCGGCGGCGATCCGTTGACGATGCCGTCGATGAGATCGTAGGTGCTCTTGCCGTTGAACGGCCGCGCGCCCGTCAGCAGGTGGTAGATCACGCCGCCGAGCGAGAACATGTCGGTGCGGAAGTCGATCTCCTCGCCCTTCACCTGCTCGGGCGACATGTACGCCGGCGAGCCGACGCCGGTGACCTGCGTGACGTCGCTGCGCGCAAGCTGCGCCGCGCCGAAATCGGAGACTTTGATGTCGAGGTGTGCACGCGTGAGGATGTTCGCCGGCTTGATGTCGCGATGCACGACGCCCAGCGTGTTGGCGAACTCGAGCGCCTTGCAGCACTTGTAGCCGATCTCCACGGCCTGGGCGGCATCGAGCAGGCCGTCCGGCGCACAGTACTTGGTGAGCGCCGGGCCCTCGACCACTTCCATGACGAGGTAGCGCAGCGGCTCGCCGCCGCTGATGTCGTCGACACCGGCGTCGAAGATGCTGACGATGTGCGGGTGGCGCAGCTTGCCGGCGAGCGCGGCCTCGTTCTGGAAGAAGCGTAACTGGCGCCGCGCTTCCTCGGGATCGGTGGAAAGGCTCTCCAGCAGCTTGATCGCGACCTCGCGCTGGCCGAAAGGATCGGCCGCCAGATAGACGGACCCGGTGGCGCCCTTGCCCAGCAGGCGCTTCACCTCGTACTTGCCGATGTGCGTCGGTGCCTTCAGGACCGCCCCCTTGCGGTGCAGGCAATCCTACATGCGAGCTGATTTGAATCGCATCAGGGAAGCGCAAGCAAGCGTTAAATAATTCTCAGGCGGCCTTCTTGACGCCGGTCTCCTTCACCTCGTGGCTCGCCGGCCGCGCCTTGATGCGCAGCTCCTTCTGCTCGACGCGCTCGCGCGCGGCGTTGCGGAAGGCCTGGTCGCGGGCGGTCAGGTATTGCGGCGGCCAGTACTGGCCCATGTGCTGGTACCAGGCGGAAGCCTGCAGCGTGAAGTAAGGATTCGCCAGATGCGGCCGGGCGAGCGCGACGAGGTCGGCCTTGCCCGCGGCGAGCAGCGTGTTGACCTGGTCGGCAGTGGTCACCGCGCCGACGGTCATCGTCGCGATGCCGACCTCGTTGCGAACCCAGTCGGCGAACGGCGCCTGGTACATGCGGCCGTAGATCGGCTTCTGCTGCGGCACCGTCTGGCCGGTCGAGCAGTCGATCAGGTCGCAGCCGGCCTCCTTCAGCATCCTGGCGAGCGCGATCAGGTCTTCGCCGGAAAGCCCGCCCGGCGCCCAGTCGGTCGCCGAGATGCGAACCGACATCGGCTTGCGCTCGGGCCATGCCTTTCTGCACGCCTTGAACACGCCCAGCGGGAAGCGCATCCGGTTTTCGATCGAGCCGCCGAAGGAATCCGTCCTTTGATTGGTCAGAGGAGAAATGAAGCTCGCCAGGAGATACCCGTGCGCCATGTGGATTTCCAGCATGTCGAAGCCGGCCTCGTCGGCATAGCGCGCGGATTTCTGGAACTGCCGGACGATCTCCTCCATCTCGGCAACCGACAATTCGCGCGGAACCTGGGAGACGCCCTCGTAATAGGGAATCGGCGAAGCCGACACGACCGGCCAGTTGCCCGCCGGCAGCGGATGGTCCATCTCTTCCCAGCCGAGCTGCGTCGAGCCCTTGCGACCCGAGTGGCCGAGCTGCATGCACATCTTCGCCTTCGAATACGCCTTGCAGAAATGGACGATCCGCTTGAAGGCGTCGCATTGTTCCTGGTTCCAGAGCCCCGTGTCTCCCGGCGAGATGCGCGCTTCGGGCGACGGGCAGGTCATCTCGACGTAGACCAGGCCGGCGCCGCCGACCGCGCGGCTGCCCAGATGCACGAAGTGCCAGTCGCCGGGCACACCGTCGACCGCGGAATACTGGTCCATCGGCGAGACGACGACGCGGTTCTCGACCACCATGTCGCGCAGGCGGAACGGCGTGAACATCGGCGGCGGAGGATTGTCGAGGTCGATGTCGAAGCCCTGCGCCTTGACGCGCTTTGCGAACCAGCGGTGAACCTTCCCGATGAACGCCGGATCGCGCAGCTCCAGGTTCTCCCAGGTGATCTGCTTCGAGCGCGACATCACGCCGAAGGCGAACTGCTCGGCCTCCATGCCCCAGTAGCGGCGCATGTGCTCGAACCAGGCGAGCGAGACGTTGGCGGCGTGCTGCGTCTTCTCCACCTCCTCGCGCCGCGCCGTGTCGTACGTTTTCAACGCCGGCCCGACGGACCCGTGTTTCTTTAGTGCCTCGAAGAGCGCGATGGCGTCTTCCATCGCCAGCTTCGTCCCCGAGCCGATCGAGAAATGCGCCGTCGCTTTCGCATCGCCGACCAGCACGGCATTGTTCATCACCCAGGTCTTGTTGGTGATGGTCGGGAAATTGCGCCATAGCGAGCGGTTGGCGATGAGCGGGTGGCCGTCGAGCTCCTGCGCGAAGACTTTTTCCAGGATCGAAATCATCTCCTGCTCGCTCGCGCGGTCGAAGCCGAAATTGCGCCAGGTGCCCTCGTCGGTCTCGATCACCCACGTCGAGCGCTCGGGCTCGTACTGGTAGCAATGCGCGACGATCAGCCCCTGCGGGGTTTCCCTGAAGAAATACTTGAAGGCATCGAGGGGCTTGGTCGATCCCAGCCAGGTGAACTTGTTGGGGCGCAGGTCGACGCTCGGCTGGAAATGCTCCTTGTGCTGCTCGCGGATCTTCGAGTTGATGCCGTCCGCCACGACGATGAGATCGGCGTCGGCGAATTCCTCGAGGCTGTCGACCTCGCGCTGGAAGCGCATGTGCACGCCGAGCTCGCGGCCGCGGTCCTGCAGGATGTTGAGCAGCGCGACACGCGAGCAGCCGCAGAAGCCGTTGCCGCCCGAGCGCAGCACCTCGCCCTTGTAGACCACGTCGACATCGCCCCAGTAAGCGAAGCGCCGGCGGATGCGCTCGTAGGTGACGGGGTCGTAAGCCTTGAAGGTGTCGAGCGTCTGGTCCGAGAACACGACGCCGAAGCCGAACGTGTCGTCCGGCCGGTTGCGCTCGTACACCGTGATATCCCAGCGCGGCCAGGCCTTCTTGGCGAGCAGCGCGAAGTACAGGCCGCCCGGCCCGCCGCCGATGACCGTCACTTTCATGGCACCACCGCCGTCGCTTCGATCTCGAGGCGCGCCTCGGGCTCGACCAGGCCGCTCACCTGCACCACGGCCATGGTCGGGAAGTTGCGCCCCATCAGCTCGCGATACGCCTCGCCCACGCCTTTCAGTGAATTGAGGTATTCCTGCTTGTCGATCACGTACCAGGTGAGGCGCACGATGTGCTCCGGTTTGCCGTTCGCCTCCTTCAGCACGGCGAGGATGTTGGCGAGCGCCTGGCGGAACTGCCCGGCGAAGTCGCTCGCTTCCCATTTGCCTTCGCCGGTCCAGCCGACCTGGCCGGCGATGAACACCAGCTTGCCGGTGGCGGCGATGCCGTTCGAGAAGCCCTTCGGTTTCGCCCAGCCGGGCGGCTGCAGGATCTGCATTAGTTTTTCCTCAGTTTGAAGCGCTGGAGCTTGCCGGTCTCCGTGCGCGGCAGGGAATCGACGAACTCGATGGCGCGCGGGTACTTGTAGGGCGCGATCGCGTTCTTCACATGGTCCTGGAGCTGACGCACGGTGCCTTCGCCCGGGTCGTTGCCCGGCTTCAGCACCACGAAAGCCTTGACGATCGTGCCGCGCTCCTCGTCGGGCCAGCCGACGACGCCGCACTCGGCGACCGCGGGATGGGCGAGAAGCGAGGTCTCGATCTCCGGCCCGGCGATGTTGTAGCCGGCGGAAATGATCATGTCGTCGGTGCGCGCCTGGTAGAAGAAGTAGCCGTCCTCGTCGCGCAGGTACGCGTCGCCGGTCAGGTTCCAGCCATCCTTGACGTAGTTCTTCTGCCGGTGGTCGGCGAGATAGCGGCAGCCGGTCGGCCCCTTCACCGCGAGGCGCCCGACCTGGCCGGGCTTGCACGGCTTGCCGTCTTCATCGAGCACGGTGGCGCGGTAGCCGGGGATCGCATAACCCGTCGCGCCGCGGCGCACGCGCTCCGGCGTGTGCGAGATGAAGATGTGGATCATCTCGGTGGAGCCGATGCCGTCGACGATCTCGATGCCGGTCGCTTCCTTGAACAGCTGCCGCGTCGGATCGGGCAGCGCTTCGCCCGCCGACACGCAGGTCTTCAACGAGCGCAGGTCGAACTGCTTGGCCATGGCGGCCATCTGCCGGTACATGATCGGGCTGGTGAAGCAGGTGCTCGCCTTGAAGCGCTGGATCGTCTCGAGCAGCGTCTCGGGCGTGTGCTTCTCCACCAGCACCGTCGAGGCGCCGAAGCGCAGCGGAAAGCACAGCATGCCGCCCAGGCCGAAGGTGAAGGCGATCGGCGGCGTGCCGCAGACGATGTCGTCCTTGTGCATCTTGATGATCGAGCGCGGGAAGCAGTCGCACATGGCGACCACATCGCGATGGAAGTGCATGGTGCCTTTCGGCACGCCGGTCGTGCCGGAGGTGAAGGCGATCAGCGCCACGTCGTCCGCCGCGGTCGGGATGTTGCCGAAGGTGAGCGGCTGGCGCAGCGAGAGCGTATCGAGCGAGTCCGAGGAGTCGTCGTACCAATACTTGACGATCTGCAGGGTCGGGCAATTCGGCAGCGCGAGATCGAGCTCCTCCTGCAGGCGCTTGTCGCACATCGCGTGCGTGATCTCGGCCTTGGTGATGACCTCGGTCAGCTCCTTCGCGCGCAGGAGCGGCATGGTGGCGACGCACACGCCGCCCGCCTTCATCACCGCGAACCAGGCCGCGGCCATCATCGGGTTGTTCGGCCCGCGCAGCAGCACGCGGTTTCCCGGCTTCAGCCCCATCTCGCGCACCAGCACGTTGGCGAGGCGATTCGCCTGCGTGAAAAGCTGCGTGTAGGTGCACTCGCCGTCCGGCGAGCGCAGCGCGATGCGGTGGCCGTGGCCGCGCGTGACGGGCTTGTCGAGGATCTCGGTCGCGCAGTTCATGCGCGCCGGATACTTCAGCTCCGGCAGCTCGAACAGGAACTCGGGCCATTCGCGATGCGGCGGCAGGTTGTCGCGCGCGAAAGTGTCGGTGTGTGCGGTGTAGGTCATGCTGACTCCCGTACCGGAATCAGGGACAGACCACGATATTCCGCAGAGCGAAAAAATGGGGTCTGTCCCTGTTTTTGGATGCTGCCGTTCATGGCTTCAAGAGCTCGCGGGCGATGATCAGCTTCTGCACTTCGGTGGCGCCCTCGTAGATGCGCAGCGCACGCACCTCGCGATACAGCCGTTCGACGGGATGGCCGCTCGTCACGCCGAGGCCGCCGAGGATCTGCACCGCGTCGTCGACCACCTGCTGCGCCGACTCTGTGGCGAACATCTTGGCCATCGCCGCCTCGCGCGTCACGCGCTCCCGCTTCACATCCCTCACCCAGGCGGAGCGGTAGGTGAGCAGCGCGCCGGCGTCGATCCTGGTCGCCATGTCGGCGAGCTTCGCCTGCGTGAGCTGGAAGTCGGCCAGGCGCTGGTTGAACATCCTGCGGCTCTTGGCGCGCGCGGTCGCCTCGTCCAGCGCACGGCGGGCAAAGCCGAGCGCCGCGCCGGCGACCGTGGTTCGGAAGATGTCGAGGTTGCGCATGGCGAGCTTGAAGCCCGCGCCGGGCTCCCCCAGCAGTTCTGCCCTGGAACCGCGGAACTGCAGCGTGGCCATCGGATGCGGCGCGACGATGTCGATGCGCTGCGAGGCGTCGACCTCCTTCGCATCGACGACGAAAGCGCTGATGCCTTCGTCGGCCCTGGCGAAGGCGACGTAGAAGTCGGCGATGCCGCCGTTCGAGATCCAGGTCTTGGTGCCCTCGATAAGCCAGGCATCGCCCTGGCGCCGCGCCCGCGTCGTCATCGCCTGCACATCGGAGCCCGAGTCCGGCTCGGAGAGCGCGAAGGCGGCGATGGCGTCCCCGTTGGCTGCCTTCCTGAGGTACTGCTCCTTCTGCGACGCAGACCCGGCGAGCATGATCGGGCCGCTGCCCAGGCCCTGCATCACGAACGCGAAGTCGGCGAGGCCGGCGTGATAGGCGAAGACCTCGCGCAAGAG
>DATDCR010000207.1:0-3611 GCA_036524215.1 Burkholderiales bacterium | reverse complement strand
GCCGATGGCGCAATACCGCGCGGTCGACGGCAATCCGACCGACTGGCATTTCGTGCATTATGCCGAGCGTGCCAAAGGCGGCGCCGGGCTGGTCTTCACCGAGATGACCTGCGTGTCGCCGGAGGGACGGATCAGTCCGGGCTGCACGGGCATGTGGAACGCCGACCATGTCGTCGCGTGGAAGCGCATCGTCGATTTCGTGCACGCCAACTCGAAGGCAAGGATCTGCCTCCAACTCGGCCATTCTGGCGCGAAGGGTTCGACCCGCGTCGGCTGGGAAGAGGACAATGCGCCGCTGCCCGACGGCAACTGGCCGGTGATGGCCGCGAGTGACGTGGCCTGGTCGCCGGTCAACCAGGTGCCGATGCCGATGACCCGCACGGACATGGATGCGGTGCGCGACCAATTCGTCGCCGCAGTGCGCATGGGAATCGAGGCCGGCTTCGACATGGTCGAGCTGCACGCGGCGCACGGCTATTTGCTGTCCGGGTTCCTGACGCCTCTGCAGAACAAGCGCACCGACGAATATGGCGGGTCGCTCGAGAACCGCATTCGCTATCCGCTCGAAGTCTTCGCGGCGATGCGCGACGCGTGGCCGGCAGACAAACCCATGTCGGTGCGCATTTCTGCGACCGATTGGGCCGGCGAGCAGGGAATCACGCCCGACGACGCGGTCGAGATTGCGGAAGCCTTCGCGCACGGGGGCGCGGACCTGATCGACGTTTCGGCAGGGCAGACATGGACCGGCGCACAGCCAGTCTACGGACGCATGTTCCAGACGCCGTTCAGCGACAAGCTCCGCAACGAAACTCGCCTCGCGACGATGGCGGTCGGCAACATCTACGAGCCCGACCACGCCAATTCGATCCTCGCCGCCGGCCGCGCCGACCTTGTCGCGCTGGCGAGGCCGCACCTGATCGATCCGTTCTGGACTCTGCGCGCCGCGGCGCAGCTCGATTACCGCGACGTCCACGTCCCGCCGCAGTATCTCAATGGAATGAGCCAGCTCGCCCGGAACCTGAAGCGGGAGGCCGAAGCCGCAGCCGCACTACGCGTCTAGTCTTCCTCGTCGTCCGGTCTCGGCAAGGTGCAGGCATGGCAGCCGGCCATGGCCTTCTCCGGAGCGGGCTGAGCCGGAGCTTTCTCGCCGCAGTGTCCTGAATGGCTCCTACCCGGGCCGTGCATCGTCATCGGGGCTTGAGCGAGCCCAAGGCAGGCGCCGACGGCGAGCACGACCTGGAGCTCAGTTGCCACCGTCTTGCTCTTCCTCGTCGATCAGGATGCGCATTGCGGCGCCGTCGAGATCTTCGAACTGTCCGCTCTTCACTGACCAGAAGAAGGCGCCGAGACCCAGCAGGCCAAGGCCGAGCGCAATCGGAAGAAGGAAGCCGATGCCGGTCATCTCGCGGCACTCCTCAGGCGAAGCGCGTTGGCGACGACCAGGATCGAGCTCCCGGACATTGCGAGCGCAGCGATCAGCGGCGTGACCATGCCCGCGATCGCGAGCGGCACGGCCAGCACGTTGTAGCCGATCGCGAGGGCAAAATTCTGCTTCACAACGCGCATCATCCTGCGCGCGGCGCGGACGGCCCGCGGAACGGCGTCGAGGCTATCGCCGAAAAACACGATGTCGGCCGCCATCTGCCCGACATCCGACGCCGCCGCAGGGGCCATTGCCACGTCGGCCGCCTTAAGCGCCGGCCCGTCGTTCAGTCCGTCCCCGACCATCAGCACGTGATGTCCCGCCGCCTGCTGCTCGATGACCAGCTCGTTCTTCTCGGCAGGAGTGACGCGTGCACGCCATTGAATTCCCATAAGACCGGCAACCTGTCGAACGACATCGACCTGGTCACCGCTAATGAGCTGCGGGAGGACTTTGAGGCCGTCGAGTTCTGTCATCGCGCGTTGCGCGTCCGGCCGGAGAGCGTCCGCGAAATGGATGAGGCGGACACCTCCGTCGGCCGGCCCGAATGCCGCCGTGGTCGTTCCGCCGTCTCGGTCGGTGCCGACCCAGTCGGGCCGTCCGAACCTCCACCGGCGGTCGGCAAAATAGCCTTCGACGCCCAGGCCGGGGACTTCAGCGATCCGATCGCCCTTCGCCGCCTCGACACCGTCCAGGGCGCTGGTCACGGAGCGGGCGAGCGGGTGGCGGCTGGCGTGGGCGAGCGCAGCGAGGATGGCGCGCTCGCCTGCCTTCTCCGGCAGGTCCGAAGCATCAAGGCGACCGCGTGTCGCAGTACCGGTCTTGTCGAGCAGGGCGATGTCGGCAGTCGCCAGCCGCTCCAGAGCCGAGCCTTCTTTCACCAAAATGCCCCGCTTCATCAGCGCGCCCGCGGTGACGACCTGCGCAATCGGAACGGCAAGGCCGAGCGCGCATGGGCAGGTGATGATCAAGACCGCAACCGCGATCAGCAGCGACTGATGAATGCCCGTGCCCGCGAGCATCCAGCCGAGGAAGGTCAAGGCGGCAAGACTGTGGACCGCCGGTGCGTAGAGACGCGCGGCGCGGTCGGCGATCCGGACGTAAAGCGACTTCGATCCGCTCGCCTGCTCCATCAACCGGGCGATGTCGGCGATGGCGGTCTGGTTGCCGACCGCCGTGGCGCGGATGGTCAGCGGCCGGGAAAGGTTGATCGTGCCGGCCAGCACGCGACCGCCGGACGCAATCCGGTCGGGCAGGCTTTCTCCGGTGATGTGCGCTCGGTCGATGTTGCTGCTGCCTTCGACCACGACCCCATCGGCCGCAATGCGCTCGCCCGCCGCGACGAACAGCAAGTCGCCGGGGAGCAGCATTTCGACTCGGCGGCGCACCTGCTTCCCGTTGATCAGCACGGTCGCCTCGCTGGGAACGCGACGGATCAAAGCTGCAACCGAATCCTCCGCCCGGGCACGCATTACGCTGTCGAGGAATCGCCCAGCCAGAAGGAAGAACAGCAGCATGACTGCGCCGTCGAAATAGGCATGTTCGCCGCCGGTCGCCGTCTCGTAGAGGCTCATCGCCACCGTGACGATGACGCCGATCGAGATCGGCACGTCCATGTTGGTTCGGCGCTTGCGGATCGCGGCAAGCGCGCTCTCGAAGAACGGGCGACCGGAATAAGCGACTGCCGGCACGCCGATCAGAGCGCTGATCCAGTGGAAGAGGTCGCGCGTCGTCCCGACCGCGCCGGACCAGACGCTGACGGACAGGAGCATGATGTTCATCGCCGCGAAGCCCGATACGGCAAGCGCGAGCACCAGCTTCCGGCTTTCGTCCGAGCGCTTCCCGGTTATGGCGTCGCCGGCGAACGGATGCGCGTTGAAGCCGACCCTCCGGAAGGCCTTGAGGATCACGTCCTCGCCGACTGCAGGATCGTGCTCGACACGGACCCTGCGGGCCGAGAGGTTCACGCGTGCCGAGTGAATGCCGGGGATCTTGACAAGTCCGCCTTCGATGCGCGCGATGCAGGCGGCGCAACGCATGCCTTCCACCGCAAAGAGCGACGCCTCGGAAGCGATAGGCTTCGTGATTGCGGCGTGCGCGTTCACGATCGCACTTCGCGGAGGTACCGGGCCTCGGAATTGCCCTGTTGCAAGGTAATCCGGAGCTTCCACCGTCCTGATGGCATCGC
>DATDCR010000206.1:0-5390 GCA_036524215.1 Burkholderiales bacterium | reverse complement strand
ACCGCGCTCGAGCAGCTGCCGAAATCGGCGCACCCGATGGACGTGTTGCGCACCGGCTGCTCGGTGCTCGGCACGCTCGAGCCGGAAAGCGAAGCGCACCCGGTGGAAGGCGCGCGCGCCATTGCCGACCGCCTGATGGCGAGCTTTGGCTCGATGCTTCTTTACTGGCACCACTATGCCCATAGCGGCAAGCGCATCGAGACCGTGACCGACGACGACTCGATCGGCGGCCATTACCTGCATCTTCTGCACGGCAAGAAGCCGCCGGCCTCGTGGGTGCGCGCGATGCATACCTCGCTCATCCTCTATGCCGAGCACGAATTCAACGCCAGCACCTTCACCTGCCGCGTCATCGCCGGCACCGGCTCGGACATGTACAGCGCGATCACCGGCGGCATCGGCGCCCTGCGCGGCCCGAAGCATGGCGGCGCCAACGAAGTTTCGGATGAAATTCAAAAGAGATACAAAACTGCAGACCAGGCGGAGGCCGACATCCGGCGCCGCATCGCGGCGAAGGAAATCGTCATCGGCTTCGGGCACCCGGTGTACACGATCGGGGATCCGCGCAACAAGGTGATCAAGGCAGTGGCCGAGCACCTGTCGAAGGAAGTGAGCGACATGACGCAGTTCCAGGTCGCCGACCGCATCGAGTCGGTGATGTGGGCGGAGAAGAAGATGTTCGCGAACCTCGACTGGTTCAGCGCGGTCTCGTACAGCAAGATGGGCGTACCGACCCTGCACTTCACGCCGCTGTTCGTGCTCTCGCGCACGAGCGGCTGGTCGGCGCACGTGATCGAGCAGAGGATCGACGGCAAGATCATCCGCCCCAGCGCCAACTACACCGGGCCCGAGAATCGCAAGTGGATTCCACTGGAGCAGCGTTCATGATGGGTTTCATGCAAAGAGCCTTGGATTTCCTCGCCGGCCGCTCGGGATACCGCGAGACGTACGTCTCCGAGCCGACGCGGCTGATCCAGGAATACCTCGCACAGCATCCTGAAGAGCTCGAGTCGCAAAGGAAAGGCCGCGCCATCTGGTGGGACAAATACCCCGGTGAGCGCGCGCCGTCGCCCTCGATGCGCCACGCGCCCAAGGCCGGCGGCAACGAGCACACCTTCGTTCCGATCCCGAGCGGCGGCGGCGCCGAGTACATGTTCGGGCCGGACGACAACACCGAAAAGTAATGTCCGCGCCCATCTCGAACGTGCGTCCGGCGCCGGACAAGGTGCTGACGGACATCGCGGACTATGCCGTTCGCTTTGAAATAGAAAGCCTGGAAGCGTACGAAACCGCGCGCTATTGCCTGATGGACACGCTCGGCTGCGGCTTCGAAGCCCTCGAGTACCCGGCGTGCACCAAGCTTCTCGGTCCGATCGTCCCAGGCACCATCGTGCCGAACGGTGCCAAGGTGCCCGGCACGCCGTTCCAGCTCGATCCGGTGCAGGCCGCCTTCAACCTCGGCGCCATGATCCGCTGGCTGGACTTCAACGATACGTGGCTCGCCGCCGAATGGGGCCATCCGTCCGACAACATGGGCGGCATCCTGATGACCGCGGATTGGCTCTCGCGCAGCCGGAAGAAGCCGGTGCTCGTGAAAGACGTGCTGACCGGCATGATCAAGGCGCACGAGATCCAGGGCGTGCTCGCGCTCGAGAACAGCTTCAACCGCGTCGGCCTCGACCACGTCCTGCTGGTCAAGGTGGCGTCCACGGCCGTGATCGCCAACCTGATCGGCTGCAGCTACGACGAAGTCGTCAATGCGGTGTCGCAGGCCTGGCTCGACGGGCAGAGCCTTCGCACCTACCGTCATGCGCCCAACACCGGCTCGCGCAAGAGCTGGGCGGCCGGCGACGCGACCTCGCGTGCCGTGCGCCTGGCGTTGATCAGCAAGACCGGGGAAATGGGCTATCCCTCGGTGCTGACAGCGAAGACCTGGGGTTTCTACGACGTGCTCTTCAAGGGCAATGCGTTCAAGTTCCAGCGCCCGTTCGGCAGCTACGTGATGGAGCACGTGCTGTTCAAGATCTCCTTCCCGGCCGAATTCCATTCGCAGACGGCGGTCGAGGCGGCGATGGCGCTCCATCCCGTGGTCAAGAACCGCATCGAAGACATCCGAGCCATAACGATAAGAACCCACGAGGCCGCGATCCGCATCATCGACAAGAAAGGCCCGCTGAACAACCCGGCCGACCGCGACCATTGCATCCAGTACATGGTGGCGGTGCCCCTGCTCTTCGGCCGGCTGACCGCGGGGGACTACGAGGACGAGGTCGCGTCCGATCCGCGCATCGATCTCCTGCGGGAAAAGATCGTCTGCATCGAGGACAAGCAGTTCACCAAGGACTACCACGATCCCGACAAGCGCTCGATCGCCAACGCGCTTACCGTCGAATTCAAGGACGGAAGCAAGCTTGCCGAGGTGGTGGTCGAGTACCCCATCGGCCACAAGCGCCGCCGCAAGGAAGGCATGCCGGTCCTGGTCGAGAAGTTCGAGCGCAACCTGGCCCGCCGCTTCCCGCCCAAGCAGCAGAAGGCGATCCTCGACCTTTGCATGGACGCCAAGCGCCTGGAGCAGACGCCGGTCGACGAGTTCGTCGACCTGATGGTCATCTGATCCGATAATAGGGTCGGATCAACATTGGCGGGGCCGAAAACAGGGACAGACCACGTTTTTTCGACAGGCGGAAAATCGTGGTCTGTCCCTGATTTAGACATGAGCGCATATCTTGAACAGAAGCTGGCGGCGTTGAACGAAGAGATCCGCACCTACCCGGGGCCGATCGCGCGCTGCGACCAGCACCTGCCGGCGTTGCTCGAGCAACGCTCGGCGATCATCGAAGAGCTAAAACGCGAAAGCTGCCCGCCGCAGGCCCGCTGGGGCCACGACGGCGGCCGCATCAACGACCAAGAAAGGGAGTAGCACCGATGCCGCACAACACCTTCAACAGCCTGCAATCCTTCAAGCATGGCCAGCTCTATTCGCTGCCGGCGCTCGGCAAAGCGCTCAATGTGAAGATCGAGCGCCTGCCGATCTCGATCCGCATCGTGCTCGAGTCGGTGCTGCGCAACTGCGACGGCAAGAAGGTCACCGAAGCGCACGTCCGCGAGCTTGCCGGCTGGAAGGCGGTGGCGCCGCGCACCGACGAGATTCCCTTCGTCGTGGCGCGCATCGTGCTGCAGGACTTCACCGGCGTGCCGCTCCTTTGCGACCTCGCCGCGATGCGCGGCGTGGCGGCGAGGATGGGCAAGGAGCCGAAGCTGATCGAGCCGCTGGTGCCGGTCGACCTCGTCGTCGACCACTCGGTGCAGATCGACCACTTCGGCAGCAAGAACGCGCTCGACCTCAACATGAAGCTGGAGTTCAAGAGGAACCAGGAGCGCTACCAGTTCATGAAGTGGGGCATGCAGGCCTTCGACACGTTCAAGGTCGTGCCCCCCGGCATCGGCATCGTCCACCAGGTGAACCTCGAGTACCTCGCGCCCGGCGTGCACAAGAAGGACGGCGTCTGCTATCCCGACACGCTCGTCGGCACCGACAGCCACACCACCATGATCAACGGCATCGGCGTGGTCGGCTGGGGCGTGGGCGGCATCGAGGCGGAAGCCGGCATGCTCGGCCAGCCGGTCTACTTCCTCACGCCCGATGTGGTCGGCGTGAACCTGAAAGGCAAGCTGCATCCCGCGCTCACGGCGACGGACGTCGTGCTGACCGTCACCGAGATGCTGCGCAAGGCCAAGGTGGTGGGCAAGTTCGTCGAGTTCTACGGCGAAGGCACGGCCTCGCTTTCCGTCACCGACCGAGCGACGCTCGCCAACATGGCACCGGAATACGGCGCCACGATGGGCTTCTTCCCGGTCGACCAGAAGACCGTCGAATACTTCCGCGGCACCGGCCGCAGCGACGAGGCGGTCAGCCGCTTCGCCGAGTACTTCAAGGCGCAGGGCCTGTTCGGCGTCCCGAAGAAAGGCGACATCGACTACTCGCAGGAGCTCGAGCTCGACCTGTCGACCATCAAGCCCTCGCTCGCCGGCCCGAAGCGCCCGCAGGATCGCATCGATCTCGACAAGGTGTCGTCCACGTTCGAGAAGCTCTTCACCGCGCCGGTGAAGGAAAACGGCTTCGCGAAGAAGGCGGAAGACCTGAGGAAGCCCTACAAGACCTTCGACGGCACCGAGATCAGGAACGGCGACGTGCTGATCGCCGCCATCACGTCCTGCACCAACACGAGCAACCCGGGCGTGCTGCTCGCGGCCGGCCTGCTCGCGAAGAAAGCCGTCGAGCTGGGATTGAGCGTCAAGCCCCACATCAAGACCTCGCTCGCGCCGGGATCGCGCGTCGTGACCGAGTACCTGGCGAAGGCCGGCCTCCTTCCTTATCTCGAGAAGCTCGGCTTCAACGTCGCCGCCTACGGCTGCACGACCTGCATCGGCAACGCCGGGCCGCTCGCCCAGCCGATCGACGAGGCGATCGTGAAGAACGATCTCGTCTGCGCGGCGGTGCTTTCCGGCAACCGCAACTTCGAGGCGCGCATCCATCCGAACATCCGCGCCAACTTCCTCGCCTCGCCGCCGCTCGTGGTGGCGTACGCCATCGCCGGTTCCGTGATGGTCGACTTCAAGACCCAGCCCGTCGGCAGGACGAAGGCCGGCAAGGAGGTCTTCATCGGCCACATCTGGCCGACGCACGACGAGATCGACGCGCTGATGAAGTACGCGATGGACGCCGGCACGTTCCGCAGGCTGTATGCGAACCTCGCCGAGACCAATCCGCTGTGGAAGAAGGTGTCGGCGCCGGGCGGGCAGGTCTACAGCTGGCCCACGTCGACCTACATCGCCGAGCCGCCGTTCTTCAAGGACTTCGCCATGACGCCGGCGCGGCCGGGCGACGTCACCGGCGCGAAGATCCTCGCCGTGCTGGGCGATTCGGTGACCACCGACCACATCTCGCCCGCCGGCTCGATCAAGCCGACCTCGCCGGCCGGCATCTTCCTGCAGGAGAACGACGTCGCGGTGGCGGACTTCAACAGCTACGGCGCGCGCCGCGGCAACCACGAGGTCATGATGCGCGGCACCTTCGCCAACGTGCGCATCAAGAACCTGATGCTCGCCGGCAAGGAAGGCGGCTTTACGCTGTACAAGGGCCAGGAGCTGCCGATCTACGACGCCGCGATGCGCTACATCGCCGACGGCACGCCCACCGTCGTCTTCGGCGGAGAAGAGTACGGAACCGGCTCGTCGCGCGATTGGGCGGCGAAAGGCACGCAGCTCCTCGGCGTGAAGGCCGTCGTCGCGCGCAGCTTCGAGCGCATCCATCGCTCCAACCTCGTCGGCATGGGGGTGCTGCCGCTGCAGTTCACCGGCAACGACTCGGCGGCGACGCTCGGCCTGAA
>DATDCR010000205.1:0-4647 GCA_036524215.1 Burkholderiales bacterium | reverse complement strand
GTAATACACGCGCACGTAGTCGTCGGGCGATCTCGCGCTGGCGGCGAGCGCCCGACTCGCCATGAGAATGATGCGGCCGCCGAGCTTCTCGATCGCCCCGCATTGCTCCTCATACGCGGCGATGATCTTCTCGATCGAATGCACGCCGGGCGGCAGATGATCGGTACCGGCGCCCGAGGCGACCTCGCCCGCCCCTTCTGCGATCGTTCGGCGAATCAGCTCGAGCGAATTCGGCCAGTCGAGTCCCATGCCGCGCTGCGCGGTATCCATCGCCTCGGCAACGCCGAATCCCCAGGACCACAGATGGCGGCGATAGGCGATCGTCGCCTCCCAGTCCACCGCGGCGTCGACCCACGGGTCCTTCGCCGACAGCGGATCGCCGACGACGTGCGCGGCCGCGAGGGCCTTACGCGTGAACGGCCGCTTCGGCCGCTGGAACTGATTCGGTTCCCGCACGGCGTACTCCTGCATCGAACCGTTCGCCGCCGGCAGGTTGATCGTCAAGAGGGTGTCTCGCTTCATGCATTCACCTCAAGTTCGGGGACGGAGCCCTAACTCGCTCGGGCTACGTCCCCGAATTAGTTAGGGCTCTGTCCCCGAATCACTTTGCTTCATCATTTCAGCCTTGGCACATCCAGCCATTTCCTTTGCTGCCAGCTCTTCAGGCCCAACTCGGCGAGCTGGACGCCCTTTGCGCCTTCCAGCAGGCCCCAGCGGAACGGGCCTTCGCCGGCGACGTGCCTGAGGAAAAGCTCCCACTCGACTTTGAATGCGTTGTCGTAGCCCTCGTCCGGCACTTCTTTCCAGCCATCGAAGAAGTTGATCGGCTGCGGGATGTCTGGGTTCCACACGGGCTTGGGTGTCATGTCATAACTTTGAAAGAGACATTTCCTCAAACCGGCGACAGCGCTTCCTTGGGTGCCATCGACCTGCAGCGTAAGCAAGTCGTCGCGCCGCACGCGCACGGCCCAGGATGAATTGAAGTGCGCGACGACACCGCCGGCGAGGCGGAACGTCGCGTAGGCGGCATCGTCGGCCGTGGCCTTGTACTTCTTTCCGTTCTCGTCCCACCGATAGGGAATGTGGGTGGCCCCGAGGCACGAGAGCGCTTCGACTTCTCCGAACAGGTTGTCGAGGACGTAGCGCCAGTGGCACAGCATGTCGAGGATGATGCCGCCGCCGTCTTTCTTGCGGTAATTCCACGATGGGCGCTGCGCAGGAACACGGTCGCCCTCGAACACCCAGTAGCCGAATTCGCCTCTTACCGAAAGCAGTTTCCCGAAAAACCCGTCGTCCCGCAGCTTCTTCAGCTTCAGCAGCCCCGGCAGCCAAAGCTTGTCCTGCACGACGCCGTGCTTCACGCGCGCCTTCTTCGCCGCCGCGTAGAGCGCCTTGGCCTCAGCCAAGGTGGTGGAGACCGGCTTCTCGCAATAGACATGCTTGCCGGCGCGGATGGCGCGCTGGAGAAGCTTCGGCCGCAGCTGGGTCGAAGCGGCGTCGAAGAAGATTTCGTCGTCCTTGCTCTTCAGCGCCGCGTTCAGGTCCGTCGTCCAGCGCGTTACGCCGTGCTTGCGGGCGAGCTCTTCAACCTTCGCGGCGTTGCGCCCGACGAGCAGCGGATCCGGCATCAGCCGCGTGCCGTCCTTCAGCGCGACGCCGCCCTGCTTGCGGATCTCGAGGATCGAGCGCACGAGGTGCTGGTTCATGCCCATGCGCCCGGTGACGCCGTGCATGATGATGCCGATGCGTTTTTCGCTCATTTAATTTTCATTTCCCTCATCTGGGCCCATTCGGGTGTCGCGCCGGTGGCGTAACCATGGCAGGCGAGGCTGCGGATCGCGAGGTTGCCGTCGGTGATGCGAACGCGCACCGCGCCATGGCTGCGCTCGTAGAGGTCCGGATGCGCCTTCAGAAATGCCTCCTGCTCGTGCGCCGGCAGATCGGCCATGCCGTTGACGTAATGATGGCCGTTGCGTTCGACGTGGGTCAGCCCGAGGAGCGAAACGAGCGCGAGGTCCTGCTGCAGGGCGAGTCCCGCCTGGATCGTCAGGTCTTCGCCGCTCATGAAGTATTGCGGACCCCATTCGGCGCAGCGCGCGGCATTGATCAGCGAGCGGTAGATTCCCTTGCAGGTCTTCGACGAGACGCCGCGGTAGCCGAGCGCCTTCGCGCGCACGAAGGCATCGAGCAGGTCGTCCGACTCATCGATGATGACGGGCTTTTCCTTCGACAGCTCGCTGACATCGGCGGCGAGCGCCTTCTGCCGCTTGATCGGCTGCTCGAAGAACACGATGCTCGACACCAGCCGCCGCAGGCGCGGCTCCGACTTCATGCGCCGCCACAGCTCGAGCAGCCCCGCCACGTCCTCGTATTGCTCGTTGCCGTCGAGGCTGGCGTGATACGGCTCGGCAATCCGGTCGAGCACCGACGCGATCGCGCTCAGGCGCTCGACATCCGCTCTTGCGTCGCCGGCGACCTTCAGCTTGAACCAGCGATGGCCGTAGCGCGCGACGACTTCGTCGAGCGTTTCAGGCAGGCCGTCGTTCACGCGCTCGCGAATGTCCGCCGTGGTAATCGGATCCACCAGGCCCACGGTGTGGCGCGCCGCAATGGTTTGTCTTTCTCTTAGAGATTCCAAAAATGGTCGCGGCAGATCGAGGCCGGCGACGTTGCGCCGGACGGCGTCATAGAACGAGATGCCGAGCGCACGGCACAGCGCATCCAGCACGGCTCGGTCGATCAGCGCCGGGCCGTAGTTCGAGGTGAGCGGGTTCAGCCCCTTGGCCCCGCCGGCGTCGATCTGCCCCTGGTGATGCGCCCGGAAGTGGCCAAAGGCGCTGTTCGAGCCGCCGGAAAGATAGCTGCTTCGTGCCAGCGCGAGTGAGAGGCGAAGCTGCTCGAAATTCTGCTCGTTGGTGAGCGCCGGGTTCTTGTCGAACCACTTGGGCGCCAGCAGCTCGGCGGCGGCGCCTTCGCTCTCGGCGCCGTTCTCGAGCCGGATGCGGGCGCGCGCGAAGGCCTGCGGCGATTCGGTGAGCGTGACGATGCCGAAGCGAAACGGCATCCGCAGCCGCACGTCGCGCTCGAAGAGATCGATGCTGCGGACGGAGAATTTCATTCCTGCGCCTCGATGATGCCGCGCACGTAGCCGATGGCGCGCGCCGCGGCCGCCGGCCCGTCCGGCACGTAGTCGAAGGGCTCGACGGCGATGTCGCCGGCGTAGCCGTGGCGGCGCAGCGCGGCGAAGAGCGCGGCGAAGCGCTGCTCGCCCTGCCCCGGGCCGCGGCGATTGCGGTCGTTGATCTGCACGTGCGCGATGACCCCTTTCGGCAGCCAACGGTCGACGAGCGCGGCGAGCGGCTCCTTTTCCATGCGGCCGGCCGAGCTGCAGTCGAGCATGCTCTTCACCGCGGCGGAGCCGATCTCGCCCAGCATATGCGCGGCCTCCTCGAGCGTATTGATGAGCGGCGTCTGGTCCGCCGAGAGCGGCTCGATGCAGTAGACGACGCCAACCCTTGCCGCGTGCTCGGCGATGGCGGCGAAGCTGTCGCGGGCCCGCGCCATGGCCGCCTGCCGCGTCTCGCCCGCCTCGACGCGTCGCTGCTGCGGAGAGCCGTGCACCAGGTACTTGCCGCCGAGCTCGGCGCACTGGTCGATGAGCGCGTGCATGACGTCGATCGTCTTCTTCCGTACGGCCTCGTCGCGCGTGCTGATCGAAAGCCCCGCCGGCTTGACGAGCAGCCAGTGCAGGCCGGTGATGACCACGCCGGCGTCCTGTGCGGCGGCGCGCGCGGCCGCGAGCTGGCCGGCGCCGAGGCGATGCGGCTCCTCCGACAGCGTGTAAGGGGCAACTTCGAGCCCGTCGTAGCCGAGCTTCGCCGCGTATTCGCACTGCTGCGGGAACGGCATGGGCGCGATCACTTCGTTGCATAGGGCGACTCTCATCAGGCGGCCCTCGTGAAAATGCGCCGTACCGCCGGGATCTGCGCCAGCACCGTGACCAGCACGAAGGCGGCGAGCAACCCGGCAAGCGGGCGCGTGAAGAAAGGCGTGAGATCGCCATCGGAGATGACGAGCCCGCGGCGCAGGTTCTTGTCGACAATGTCCCCCAGCACGATGCCGAGCACGAAGGGCGCCACCGGGTATCCGCGCCGGCGCAGCACGAAGCAGACCGCACCCACCACCAGCATGACCCAGATGTCGAACACCCGCGCCGCGATCGCATAAGCGCCGAGCGTGCACAGCACGAAGACGATCGGCATGATGATCGCCCTGGGCACGCGCAGCACCCACATCAGCGGGCGCACCATGGCGAGCCCGTAGACCAGCATGCAAAGCGTGGCGATCAGCGTGATCGCGACGACGTCGTAGGCGAACTGCGGATGGTTCACCATAAGCATCGGTCCGGGCTGCACGCCGTGGATGATCATGGCGGCCATCAGGACCGCGGAAGGGGCCGAGCCCGGCACAGCAAGCGCCAGCGCGGGAATGATGGCGCCGGGAATCGCGGCGTTGTCGCCGGTTTCCGCCGCCATCATGCCTTCGATCGAGCCTTTGCCGAACTGATCGCGCTCCGGCGAGAAGCGCTTCGCCGCGGCGTACGAGCTCCAGGCGCCCATGTCCTCGCCGACGCCGGGCAGGATGCCG
>DATDCR010000204.1:0-17807 GCA_036524215.1 Burkholderiales bacterium | reverse complement strand
GCTTCGCCAGGTAGGTCGCGCGCAGCGCCGCCCGCTCGGCGGCCACCTGCTCGCGCAGGCTCGCTGCCGTCATGCAGGCGGCCGGGGCGCTCCCGCCGAGAGCGTCATCACCTCGAAGCCGCCGTCGGTCACGGCGACCGTGTGCTCCCATTGGGCGGACAGGCTGTGATCCTTGGTGACGATCGTCCAGCCGTCGGCCAGCTCGCGGATGCCGGCCTTGCCGGCGTTGATCATCGGCTCGACGGTGAACGTCATTCCCGGCTGCAGAACGAGCCCGGTGCCCGCCTTGCCGTAATGAAGGACCTGCGGCTCCTCGTGGAACTTGCGGCCGATGCCGTGCCCGCAGAATTCCCTCACCACCGAAAAGCCATGCTTCTCCGCGTGCGCCTGGATGGCCGCGCCGATGTCGCCCAGGCGTCCACCCGGACGCACGGCGCGGATGCCGAGCCACATGCATTCGAACGTCACATCGACCAGGCGGCGCGCCTGGATGCTCGGCTCGCCGACATGGAACATGCGGCTGCAGTCGCCGTGGAAGCCGTCCTTGATCACCGTCACGTCGATGTTCAGGACGTCACCGGCCTTGAGCACCCGCTCGCCGGGCACGCCATGGCAGACCTGGTGGTTCACGGAGGTGCAGATCGACTTCGGGAACGGCTTGTACCCCGGCGGCGCATAGTTAAGCGGCGCCGGCACTGTGCCTTGTTCCTGCACCATGTAGTCGTGGCACAGGTCGTTCAGCCGGCCGGTGGTCACGCCGGGCTTCACGTAAGGGGTGATGAAATCGAGCACTTCGGAGGCCAGGCGCCCGGCGATGCGCATCCGCTCAAGCTCCTCGGCAGTCTTCACAACTACGGGCATTGGCCTGATTATGCTAGAATTTTGGGCTGGCTCGGGCATTGTCCGGGTCAAATTTTCCGCCTCGTTCGACTAGGGTGCCCCCAAAAGGAAACGGAGGGGGTTCTGGACCGGGGCGCAGACCATAACCCTCAGGAGACACGATTGTCGGTCACGATGCGTCAAATGCTGGAAGCCGGGGTCCATTTCGGACACCAGACCCGGTACTGGAATCCGAAGATGGCGCCGTTCATCTTCGGCCACCGCAACAAGATCCACATCATCAACCTCGAGAAGACCCTGGCGATGTACCAGGAGGCGCTCAAGTTCACGCGCCAGCTGGCCGGCAACCGAGGCACGCTGCTCTTCGTCGGCACCAAGCGGCAGGCACGCGAGATCGTGCGCGAGGAGGCGCAGCGCTGCACCATGCCGTTCGTCGACCACCGCTGGCTCGGCGGCATGCTCACCAACTTCAAGACCGTGAAGCAGTCGATCAAGCGGCTGAAGGAGATGGAGCAGCTGCAGCAGGAAGGCGGCTTCGAGCGCATCTCGAAGAAGGAGGCGCTCGGCCTCACGCGCGAGATGGAGAAGCTGCAGCGTTCGCTCGGCGGCATCAAGGACCTGAACGCGCTGCCCGATGCGCTCTTCGTCATCGACGTCGGCTACCAGAAGGGCGCCATCGCCGAGGCGCAGAAGCTCGGCATTCCGGTGATCGGCGTGGTGGATACGAATCATTCGCCCGAAGGCATCAGCTACATCATCCCGGGCAACGACGATTCGAGCCGCGCCATCCGCCTTTACGCGCGCGGCATGGCCGACGCGGTGCTCGAAGGCCGCACGCAGTCGCTCGAAGAAGTGGCCGCTGCCTCGCGCGACGAGTTCGTCGAGGTGGAAGAGGATGAGGCAGGCCGGTAACTTGTTCGCAATCCCGGAAAAAAGGGGCCGCGCGCCCCTTTTTTTCAACCTGTAAGGAGCATCGAGGAAATGGCAGAAATCAGTGCAGGACTGGTGAAGGAGCTGCGCGAGCTCACCGGCCTGGGAATGATGGAGTGCAAGAAGGCGCTGGCCGAATCGAACGGCGACCTGAGGAAAGCCGAGGAGCTGCTGCGCATCAAGAGCGGCGCCAAGGCGAGCAAGGCGGCGGGCCGCATCGCCGCCGAGGGCGTCATCGGCGCCTGGCTCGCGGCGGACGGCAAGGTCGGCGCGCTGGTCGAGCTGAACTCCGAGACCGACTTCGTCGCCAAGAACGACGATTTCGTTGCGTTCTCGAAGTCCCTCGCCGAGCTCGTCGCGACGCGCAACCCGGCGAACATCGAAGAGCTTTCTTCCTTGGATGTCCTGGGAACCAAGGTCGAAGCGAAGCGCCAGGCGCTGGTGCAGAAGATCGGCGAGAACATCAGCATCCGCCGCTTCAAGCGGCTGCAGGCCAAGGACAAGCTGGCGCTTTACCTGCACGGCACGAAGATCGGCGTGCTCGTCGACTACGACGGCGCGGAGGAGGTCGGCAAGGACCTGGCGATGCATATCGCGTTCGCCAAGCCGCGGCACCTGCAAAAGGCCGAGGTGCCCGCCGACCTGGTGGCTCAGGAAAGAAAGATCCAGGAGGCCCGCGCGAAAGAATCGGGCAAGCCGCCGGAGATCGCCGCCAAGATGGTGGAAGGCGCGCTCAACAAGTTCCTCGGCGAGATCACGCTGATGGGGCAGCCTTTCGTCAAGGACGACAAGCTGACGGTGGAGAAGATGCTCGCGGCGAAGAAGGGCAAGATCAACAGCTACGCCTTCTTTGTCGTCGGCGAGGGAATCGAGAAGAGGTCGAGCGATTTCGCCGCAGAGGTGATGGCGCAGGCCGGAAAGGCGCATTGACTCCGAAATACAAGCGCATCCTCCTGAAGCTGTCAGGGGAAGCCCTGATGGGGGAGGATGCGTTTGGCATCAACCGCCAGACGATCGAGAGCATCGTCGGCGAAGTGGCGCAGGTATCGCGCCTGGGGGTCGAGATCGGCATCGTGATCGGCGGCGGCAACATCTTCCGCGGCGTGGCGCCCGGCGCGGCCGGCATGGATCGCGCGACCGCGGACTACATGGGCATGCTCGCCACGGTGATGAATGCGCTCGCGCTGCAGGACGCGATGCGCCAGGCCGGCATCTCGAGCCGCGCGCTGTCGGCGCTCAACATCGAGCAGGTGGTGGAGCCCTACATCCGCGGCAAGGCGATCCGCTACCTGGAAGAGGGCAAGATCGTGATCTTCGCCGCCGGCACCGGGAACCCGTTCTTCACCACCGACACGGCCGCCGCGCTGCGCGGCAGCGAAATGGGCGCCGAGATCGTGATCAAGGCGACCAAGGTGGACGGCGTGTACACGGCCGATCCGCAGCGCGACCCGAAGGCGCAGCGCTACAACCGCATCAGCTTCGACGAGGCGATCGTGCGCAACCTGAAGGTGATGGACGCCACCGCGCTCACGCTGTGCCGCGACCAGAAGCTGCCGATCAACGTCTTCAGCATCTTCAAGAAGGACGCGCTGCGCCGGGTCGTGCTCGGGGAGGACGAGGGCACGCTGGTTCACGTATGATTTTCGGGGGACACCGCCATGGCCATCCAGCTCGCTGATCTCAAGAAGTCGACCGACCAGAAGATGGACAAGACCATCCAGGCCTTCAAGGCCGACCTCGCCAAGGTGCGCACCGGACGCGCGCACACGGGATTGCTCGACCACATCCATGTCGACTACTACGGCACGCCGACGCCGCTCAACCAGGTGGCGAAGGTGACGCTGATCGACGCCCGCAACATCGGCGTCACGCCCTTCGAGAAGAAGATGATCCAGGCGATCGACAAGGCGATCCGCGAGTCCGATCTGGGCTTGAACCCCGCCACGCAGGGCGACACGGTGCGCGTGCCGATGCCGGCGCTCACCGAGGAGCGCCGCAAGGAGCTCATCAAGGTGGTCAAGCACGAGGCCGAGAACGCGCGCGTCGCGGTGCGCAACCTGCGCCGCGATGCGATCCAGCACCTCAAGGACGCGCTGAAGAAGCACGAAGTGTCGGAGAACGACGAGCGCCGCGCGCAGGACGAGGTGCAGAAGATGACCGACCGCCACGTGGCTGCGATCGACAAGCTGCTCGCCGAGAAGGAGAGCGAGCTGTTGGCCGTATGAGGACCGCCCGATGAAGCACGCCAGCTCGACCCAGGAGGTTCCCGCGCACGGGGAGATTCCCCGGCACGTCGCCATCATCATGGACGGCAACGGGCGCTGGGCGAACGCACGCCTGCTGCCGCGCATTGCCGGCCATCGGCGAGGCCTCGAAGCGGTGCGCGCCACGGTGGAGAACTGCGCCGAGCGCGGCATCGAATTCCTCACGCTTTTCGCTTTCAGCTCCGAAAACTGGCGCCGGCCGGCCGAGGAAGTCGCGCTGCTCATGCAGCTCTTCCAGGTCGCTCTGACGAGCGAGGTCGAGCGCATGCACCAGAACGGCGTGCGCCTGAAGGTGGTGGGCGATACGCAGCGCTTCGGTGCCAAGATGGAACGGCTGATCGAGAAGGGCGAGCGGCTCACCGCCGCCAACAAGCGCCTGACGCTGACCATCGCCGCCAACTACGGCGGGCGCTGGGATCTTCTGCAGGCGGTCAACAAGGTGAAGGAGCGTCCGATCGACGAGGCGGCGCTGTCCGCGCACCTGGCGATGAGCTACGCGCCCGAGCCCGACCTGTTCATCCGCACCGGCGGCGAGCAGCGCATCAGCAACTTCCTCCTCTGGCAGCTCGCCTATACCGAGCTCTATTTCACCGACACGCTGTGGCCGGACTTCGACGGCGCGGCGCTCGATGCCGCCATCGCCTCGTACCGCAACCGCGAACGGCGCTTCGGCCGCACGAGCGAGCAGGTCGCCGAGGCGAAGCGGCCCGAGGTCGCCTGATCGGCCCGCTGGCGGCGCGGGTCGTCACCGCGGCGGCGCTGATCGCCGCGCTTCTCGCTGTACTTTTCCTGCTTCCGCGCGCCGCCTTCGCCGCCCTGGTGGCGATCCTGATCGCCGCCGGCGGACACGAATGGGCGCGGCTCTGCCGCCTGGCATCCGGCCGTGCCTGGATCTACGGCGGCCTCGCCGCCGCCGTCTACGCTTTGATTTACCTGGGCAGCGAGCCCGGTATGCGCGCCGCTTTCATCGCTGCGGCGTTCTTCTGGCTGCTCGCCGCACCCCTGTGGCTTTCGCGCGGCGTGCACGCGCAGCAGCGCATTGCGCTTCTCGCGAGCGGATTCCTGGTGCTCGTGCCGGCCGGGCTCGCCTTGGCCGCATTGCCCGCGGCGCAGGTGCTGGCGGTGCTGGTCCTCGTGTGGGTGGCTGACACGGCCGCCTATTTCGTCGGCCGCGCTTGGGGCAGGCGCAAGCTTGCGCCCAGCATCAGTCCGGGCAAGACCTGGGAAGGCGCCGCGGGCGGGGTCTGCGGGGCGCTTGCCTACGCTATCATTTGCGCGGCTTTCGTCGGGCACATCGCGTGGGCGCCGCTCGTGGCCGGGGCGGCGCTGCTGGCCGCCCTCAGCATCGTGGGCGATCTGTTCGAATCGGCGGCCAAGCGGCAGGCGGGCGTCAAGGACAGCGGCACGCTGCTGCCCGGACACGGCGGCATCCTCGACCGCATCGATAGCGCCACCGCCACGCTGCCGATTGCCGCGCTGCTGCTGTCTTGGATGAGGGCGAACGGGTGAATCTCGCAATTCTTGGCGCCACCGGATCGATCGGCTCGAGCACGCTCGATGTCGTGGCGCGCCACGCCGATCGCTATCGCCTGCTTGCGCTGAGCGCGCATCGCTCGGCGGACGAGCTGCTGGCGCTCTGCCACAAGCATCGGCCGGCCTATGCGGTGCTCTCCGGCTGCGCCGAAGAGGCGGCACTGAGGAAAAGATTCGCCGAGTGCGGCACCGAGCTCCTGTTCGGCGCTGCGGCGCTGGAGCAGGTCGCGACCGACAGCCGCTGCGATGTCGTGATGGCGGCCATCGTCGGGGCGGCCGGCCTCGCTTCGACCTTCGCCGCCGCTCGCGCCGGCAAGCGGGTGCTGCTCGCCAACAAGGAAGCGCTCGTCATGGCCGGACCGCTGCTCATGCGCGCCGCGCGCGACGCGGGCGCCACGCTTCTTCCGGTCGACAGCGAGCACAACGCGGTCTTTCAATGCCTCTCCGACCTGAAGGCGGTACGGCGTATCGTGCTCACCGCGTCGGGCGGCCCCTTCCGCGCTGCGCCGCTCGAATCGCTGGAGGCGGTGACGCCGGCCGAGGCCTGCGCGCATCCGAACTGGGTGATGGGGCGCAAGATCTCGGTCGATTCCGCCACCATGATGAACAAGGGTCTCGAGGTGATCGAGGCGCGCTGGCTCTTCGGCGTCGAGCCGCGCGTGATCGAGGTCGTGATCCACCCGCAAAGCATCGTGCACTCGCTGGTCGAATACGTGGACGGCTCGCTCATCGCGCAGCTCTCCAACCCGGACATGCGCGTGCCGATCGCGCACGCCCTGGCCTACCCCGAGCGCATCGCCTCCGGCGCGCGGCCGCTCGACCTCACCACGATGAAGGATCTTTCCTTCGAGCGGCCCGATGAGCGGCGCTTTCCGTGCCTGCGGCTCGCGTATGCCGCGCTCGAGCGCGGCGGCACTGCGCCTGCCGTGCTCAATGCCGCGAATGAGATTGCCGTCGAGGCCTTCCTTGCGCGCCGGCTGCCGTTCACCGGCATCGCGCGAGTGATCGCCCAGACGCTCGAAACCGTGCCCGCCGCAGACGCCGCCGGGCTCGAGGCCGTCATGGCGGCCGACGAGCAGGCGCGCCGCGCGGCGAGCACCTACGTGATGGCGCGTGCCGCATGAGCCTGATTCAAACCATCATTGCCTTCATCGTCGCGCTCGGCGTGCTGATCGTGGTGCACGAGTACGGCCACTACCTCGTGGCGCGCCTTTGCCGCGTGAAGGTGCTGCGCTTCTCCGTCGGGTTCGGACGGCCGCTCGCCACCTGGCGCCTCGGCCCGGACCAGACCGAATGGGTGCTGGCGGCGATCCCCTTCGGCGGCTACGTCAAGATGCTCGACGAGCGCGAAGGCAGCGTGGCACCGGCCGAGGCGCATCGTGCCTTTAACCGGCAGAGCGTCTGGAAACGCTTCGCCATCGTCGCGGCCGGCCCGATTTTCAATTTCGCGTTCGCCGTCCTCGTCTACGCCGGCCTTTTCATGTACGGCCTGCCTGAAGCGCGGCCGATCCTGGGTGCGCCGCCGGCGGGCACGCTTGCCGCCGGCGCGGGGCTGCATGCCGGCGACACGGTGCGCGCCGTGGACGGCGAGGCCATCACCACCTGGCAGGAATTGCGCTGGCGCGTGCTGCAGGCGGCGCTGCAGCGCGAAGCGATCCGGCTCGAGACGCTGGACGGCAGGGGCCACATCACGATGGTGACGCTCGACCTGCGCGGCTTTCCGTCGGCGGAGGTCGAGACCGACGCCCTCGAGCGCGTCGGCTTGCGCCTCTACCGGCCGCCGCTTGCACCGGTGCTCGGGCAGATCGTGGCCGGCGGACCGGCCGAGCGCGCCGGGCTCGTCGCGGGCGATCGCGTGGTGCGCGCCGACGGCCAGCCGGTGGAGAGCTGGGAAACCTTCGTCAACGTCGTGCGCTCGCATCCGGGCGCGCCGCTCGGCCTGTCGATCGAGCGCGACGGCGCCGTGCGCGCGATCGAGGTGGTGCCCGATGCGGTGAATGCCGGCGGCACGCGCATCGGGCGCATCGGCGCCGGCCCGCGGCAGCCCGAAGGCTATGCGGAGAAGCTGCTCGTGCGGGTGCAGCACGGGCCGTTCTCGAGCCTGACGCGCGCCACGGCGAAGACCGCCGACATCGCGCTCTTCAGCCTGAAGATGCTCGGCAAGATGCTGATCGGCGAAGTGTCGTGGCGGCACCTGTCGGGCCCGGTCACGATCGCCGATTTCGCCGGGCAGTCGGCGCAAATGGGCTGGATCTCCTACCTGACGTTCCTCGCGCTGATCAGCATCAGCCTGGGCGTGCTGAACCTGCTGCCGATCCCGCTGCTGGATGGCGGGCACCTCATGTACTATGCGATCGAAATAGTGAAGGGCAAGCCGGTCTCCGAGCGCTTCATGGAGCTCGGGCAGCGCGTGGGTCTGGCGCTGCTCCTGGTGATGATGGCTTTCGCCTTCTACAACGACCTGAATCGCTTGCTGACCGGCTGAAAGTCCGAAGTTGATGATTCGCAGAAGTGTGGCCGCGGTGCTCGCCGCGCTTGCGCTCGTCGCGGCGAGCGCAGCGCAGGCGCAATCGTTCCAGCCGTTCACCATCAAGGACATCCGCGTCGAAGGCCTGCAGCGCACCGAGCCGGGCACGGTGTTCAGCTATCTGCCGGTGAAGGTCGGCGAGACCCTGAACGAGGAGAAGGCGCAGGCCGCGCTGCGCGCGCTCTACGCCACGGGCTTCTTCAAGGACGTGCGCCTCGAAGTCGACAAGGACGTGCTCGTCGTCTATGTCGAGGAGCGGCCGGCGATCGCGTCGATCGACTTCTCGGGCATGAAGGAGTTCGAGGCCGACACGGTGCGCAAGGTGCTGCGCGACGTCGGCATGGCCGAAGGCCGCATCTTCGATCGCGCGCTGCTCGAGTCGACCGAGCTCGAGATCAAGCGCCAGTACCTGTCGCACGGCATGTACGCGGCCGAGGTGCAGACCACGGTGACGCCGCTCGAGCGCAACCGCGTCGGCATCAGCATCGCCGTCACCGAGGGCGAGATCGCCAAGATCCGCGGCATCAACCTGGTCGGCGCCCAGGCCTTCAGCGAGCGCGAGCTGCTCAAGCAGTTCGTGCTGCGCACGCCCGGCTGGCTCACCTGGTATACGAAGCACGACCGCTATTCGCGCGAAAAGCTCTCCGCCGACCTGGAGAGCCTGCGCTCCTACTACCAGAACCGCGGCTACCTGGACTTCAGCATCGAATCCACGCAGGTCTCGATCACCCCGGATCGGCGCGACATCTACATCACCGTCAACCTGGCGGAAGGCGAGAAGTACACCGTATCGAAAGTCGACCTTACCGGGCAGATGATCGTGCCGCGCGAGGAGCTGGAAAAGCTCGTGCGGCTCAAGCCGGGCGACGTGTTCTCGCGCGAAAGCCTCACCGCGACGACCAAGGCGATCGCCGATCGCCTGGGCAACGACGGCTACGCCTTCGCCAACGCCAACGCCATTCCCGAGCTCGACAAGGAAAAGCGCACCGTCTCGTTCAACATCGTCGTCGATCCGGGCCGGCGCGTGTACGTGCGCCGCATCGAGGTGACCGGCAACCAGAAGACGCGCGACGAGGTCGTGCGCCGCGAGATGCGCCAGCTCGAAGGCGCGTATTACGATGCGTCCAAGATCCAGCTGTCGCGCCGGCGCATCGACCGCACGCAGTATTTCGGCGAGGTGAACGTCGAGACGCAGCCGGTGGAGGGCAATCCGGACCAGGTCGACGTCGTCTATACGGTGAAGGAGAAGGCCACCGGCGCGCTGCTCTTCGGCCTGGGCTTTTCCAGCGTGGAAAAGCTGGCGATCTCGGCTTCGCTCACGCAGTCGAACATCTTCGGCACCGGCAAGTTCCTCGCCTTCAACGTGTCGAGCGGCAGCGTGAACCAGGTCTATTCGCTGTCCTACCTGGATCCGTACTACACCGTGGACGGCGTAAGCCAGGGCTTCGACGTCTACAAGCGCAAGACCAACGCTTCCAACCTTTCCGTCGGCGCCTACACGACCGATGCAATCGGCGGCGGCATCAAGTTCGGCTATCCGGTGTCGGAGGTGAGCCGCATCGACCTCGGCCTGAACGGCGAGTCGGTGAAGCTGCAGACTTTCGCGAACAGCCCGCTCTCCTACCTCGCTTTCGTCCAGCAATTCGGCACCGAGTACCGCTACGGCGCGTTCTCGGCCGGCTGGGCGCGCGACACGCGCGACAGCCTGATCACGACGCGCTCCGGCACGCTGATGCGCACGAGCAGCGAGTTCGCCGGCGGCGACCTGCAGTACTACCGCCTCGGCTACCAGCACCAGTGGTACTACCCGCTGACACGCGACCTCACCTTCCTCATGGGTGGCGACATCGGCACGGCGGGCGGGCTCGCCGGCAAGCCGCTGCCGTTCTTCAAGAACTTCTTCGCCGGCGGCCCCGGCACGGTGCGCGGCTACCGCTCCTACTCGCTCGGTCCGCAGGACATCAACGGCGGCGCGATCGGCGGCAACCGCAAGGCGACCGGCAGCCTGGAGGTCCTGTTCCCGATGCCGGGGGCCGACCAGGACCCATCGCTGCGCCTGGCGGCGTTCGTCGACGGCGGCAACGTCTTCGCCCAGAGCTTCGCCTTCAACGACCTGCGCTATTCCACCGGCCTCGCCTTCTTCTGGAGCTCGCCGTTCGGTCCCTTGCGCCTGTCTTACGCGCAGCCGCTCAATGCGCAGAGCACGGACCATATCCAGAAGCTACAATTCACTTTTGGGACAGGGTTCTAACAACCGATCCATGCTTCGCTTCACGACCTTCGTGCTCGCCGCGGCCGTGTGCAGCGCGAGCGCGCTCGGGCAGGACAAGCCCGCCGTCACCGGCAAGTTCGGCTTCGTCAACACGGAGCGCATCCTGCGCGACGCCATCCCCGCGCAGCGCGCGCAGAAGAAGATCGAGGCCGAATTCCAGAAGCGCGACCAGGAGCTCGCCCGCATGGCGGACCAGCTCAAGCGCACGCAGGAAGACCTGGAAAAGAACAGCGTCACGATGAGCGAGACCCAGCGGCGCAGCAAGGAGCGCGAGTTCGGCGACCTGAACCGCGAGTTCCAGAGGAAGCAGCGCGAGTTCCGCGAGGACCTGAACCAGCGGCGCAACGAGGAGCTGGCGCAGGTGGTGGAGCAGGCGAACCGCGTCATCCGCCAGATCGCGGAGCAGGAGAAGTTCGACATCATCTTCCAGGACGCCGTCTTCGCGAGCCCGCGCATCGACATCACCGACAAGGTGATCAAGGCGCTCGAGCAGGGCAAGCCGCCCGCGAAGTGATCCCATGCCGGGGCCGCTGACGCTCGGGCAGATCGTGGAGCGCCTCGGCGGGCGCGTGGTCGGCGACCCGCAGACTGCCGTGCGCCAGGTCGCCTCGCTCGAGCGCGCCGGCGCCGGCAACATCAGCTTCTTCACCGGCAGCCGCTACCGCGACCAGCTCGCCGCCACCGGCGCCTCGGCGGTGATCCTGGGCCGCGAGGCTGAAAACGACACCACCCTGCCGCGCATCGTCGCCGAGAACCCTTACGCCTATTTCGCGCGCGTCTCGCAGCTCTTCAATCCGCTCGTGGCCCAGCCCCCGGGCGTGCATCCTTCGGCCGTCATCGCGAAGAGCGCGCGCCTCGGCGAGCGCGTTTCGATCGGCGCCGGCTGCGTGGTCGGCGAGGGCGCCGAGATCGGCGATGACGCCTGCCTCTATCCGCGCGTCGTGGTCTACCACGGCTGCAAGCTCGGCCGGCGCGTGATCGCGCATGCGGGCGCCGTGATCGGCGCCGACGGCTTCGGCATCGCCGAGGAAGAAGGGCGCTGGATCAAGATCCCGCAGATCGGCGCCGTGCGCATCGGCGACGACGTCGAGATCGGCGCCAACACCACGAT
This sequence comes from Burkholderiales bacterium, assembly GCA_036524215.1. GTDB lineage: Bacteria > Pseudomonadota > Gammaproteobacteria > Burkholderiales > SG8-39 > SCGC-AG-212-J23. Next base: position 6,330 of record DATDCR010000204.1, on the reverse strand, counting down.
CGACCGCGGCGCCATCGACGACACGGTGCTCGAGGAAGGCGTCAAGCTCGACAACCAGATCCAGGTCGGCCACAACGTGCGCATCGGCGCGCACACCGCGATCGCCGGCTGCGCCGGCATCGCCGGCAGCGCCGACATCGGCCGCCATTGCACCATCGGCGGCGCGGCCGTGATCCTCGGCCACCTGCGCATCGTCGACCACGTCAACATCTCCGCCGGGACGCTGATCTCGCGCTCGATTCTCAAGCCCGGCACGTACACGGGCGTCTATCCCTTCGACGAGCATTCGTCGTGGGCGCGAGGCGCCGCGCGGCTGCGCCGCAAAGGAAAAGAACATGGCTGAAATGGACGTCAACGAAGTGCTCGCGCACCTGCCGCACCGCTATCCGATGATCATGATCGACCGGGTGAAGGAGTGCGAGCCGGGCAAGCGCATCGTGGCGCTGAAGAACGTCTCGACCAACGAGCCTTACTTCCCGGGACATTTCCCGCACCGGCCGATCATGCCGGGCGTGCTGATCCTGGAAGCGATGGCGCAGGCGGCCGGCGTGCTCGTCTTTCGCACGCAGGGCACCATGCCCGACGACAACACGGTCTATTACTACGTCGGCATCGACAACGCGCGCTTCAAGCGCCCCGTCGTGCCGGGCGACCAGCTCGAGATCGAGGTGCTGTACGACCGGCACCTGCGCGGTATCAGCCGGTTCACCTGCGTGGCGCGCGTGGACGGCAAGACCGCCGCGGAGGCCACCATCCTCTGCTCGATGCAGGCCATCGCAAAATGACGGCGGCGATCCATCCGAGCGCGATCGTCGACAGCGGCGCGCGGCTCGGCAAGGGCGTCAGCATCGGTCCCTACAGCGTGATCGGCGCGCACGTCGAGATCGGCGATGACACCTGGCTCGGCGCCCACGTCGTGCTCGACGGCCACGTCAAGGTCGGGCGCGCCAACAAGATCTTCCATTTCTGCTCGATCGGCGCGCCGCCGCAGGACAAGAAGTACGCCGGCGAGCCGACCGCGGTGGAGATCGGCGACCGCAACACGATCCGCGAATACGTCACCATCAACCGCGGCACGGCGCTCGACGCCCGGGTCACGCGCCTGGGCAACGACAACTGGGTCATGGCGTACGTGCATTTCGCGCACGACTGCCAGATCGGCAACAACACCATCTTCGCCAACGCCTGCCAGCTCGCCGGCCACGTCACCGTCGGCGACTGGGCGATCTTCGGCGCCACCACGCTCGTGCACCAGTTCGTGCATATCGGCGCCCACGCCTTCACCGGCATGGGCACCTACCTGCCGCAGGACCTGCCGCCGTTCGTCACCGCGGCCGGCAACATGGCCAAGCCGTACGGCATCAACAAGGAAGGGCTCAAGCGCCGCGGCTTCACGCCCGACGACATCGCGGGACTCAAGCGCGCCTACCGCACGCTTTATCGCAGCGCCTTGAGCTTCGACGACGCCAAGAAGGAGCTCCAGGCGCAGGTCGCGCAGTGCCGCCACGTCGGCGAGATCCTGGACTTCCTCGCTCGCAGCAAGCGCGGCATCATCCGCTAGCGCCATGGGTCGACAAACGCGCGTCGGCATGGTGGCCGGCGAAGCCTCCGGCGACCTGCTCGCGGCGCACCTGATCGCGGCGCTCAAGGCGCGCCGGCCCGGCATCGAGTTCGCCGGCATCGGCGGCCCGCGCATGATGGCCGAGGGGCTGCAGTCGCGCTATCCGATGGACAAGCTCTCGGTGCGCGGCTACGCCGAGGCGCTGCGCCATTACCGCGAGATCATGGGCATCCGGCGCGACCTCGCCAGGGCGATGCTCGCCGCCCGGCCGGACCTTTTCATCGGCGTCGACTCCTCGGACTTCAACCTCGGCCTCGAGCGCCAGCTCAAGGAAGCCGGCATCCCCGCGATCCACTACGTGAGCCCGGCGGTGTGGGCCTGGCGGCGATGGCGCGTGAAGCGCATCGCCCGCTCCGTGGACCGCATCCTCGTCATGTACCCCTTCGAGAAGCCGCTCTACGAGGCGGCCGGCGTGCCGGTGACGTACGTGGGGCACCCGCTCGCCGACGTCATTCCGCTCGAGCCGCCGAAGGACGAGGCGCGCGCGCAGCTGCGCCTGCCCGCCGGCAAGCTGATCGTCGCGCTCCTTCCCGGCAGCCGGCGCTCCGAGCTGCAATACATGGCGAGCGCCTTTGTCCTCGCCGCGCACCGCTTCCGCCAGGAGGTGCCCGAGGTGCACTTCGTCTGCCCGATGGTGACGCGCGAGACGCGCGACCTCTTCGAGCGCGCGATCTACGAGAACCAGCGCACCGACCTGCCGCTCACGCTGCTGTTCGGGCATTCGCACGAGGCGCTCGCCGCCGCGGACCTTGCGCTCGTGGCGAGCGGCACGGCAACGCTCGAGACCGCGCTCTTCAAGACGCCGATGGTCATCGCCTACCGGCAGTCTCCGATAACATGGGCGCTGATGCGCCAGATGCTTTACCTGCCCTATGTGGGCATGCCGAACATCCTGGCCGGCGAGCGCCTGGTGCCGGAGCTCCTGCAGGACCAGGCAACGCCGGCGAACCTCGCCGGCGCGCTCCTGACCCTGCTGCGCGACACCGCCGCCCAGAAGCGGCAGATCGAGCGCTTCCGCGAATTCCACGAGCTGCTGCGGCAGAACACCGCCGACAAGGCCGCCGACGCGGTCCTCTCCCTGCTTGGCTAGCTTGCTCGTCTGCGGCGTCGATGAAGCGGGCCGCGGCCCGCTCGCCGGCCCGGTCTATGCCGGCGCCGTGATCCTCGATCCCGCGCGCCGCATCAACGGCCTGGCCGACTCCAAGGTATTGACCCCGGAAAGAAGAGAAATCCTGGCGGCCCGCATCAAGGAGCGCGCCATCGCCTGGTCGATCGCCTTCGCCACGGTGGAAGAGATCGACCGGCTGAACATCTTTCGCGCCGCGATGCTCGCCATGCGCCGCGCACTGGAAGGATTGGCGATCAAACCCCATGAGGCGTGGATCGACGGCAATTCGTGCCCGCCCGGGCTGCCCTGCAGCGCGAAGGCGATCGTCGACGGCGACGCGAAGGAGAAATGCATCTCGGCGGCCTCGATCCTCGCCAAGACCGCGCGCGATGCCGAGATGGCCGGCCTGCACGACCGCTACCCGCAGTACGGCTTCGACAAGCACAAGGGCTATGCCACGGCCGAGCATCTCGAAGCGCTCGGCCGCGTCGGCCCTTGCGAGATCCACCGGCGCAGCTTCTATCCCATCGGCGTCTTCTTCCAGAAGGACCTCTTCGCCGAGCCCTGGTCGCTGATGGCGGAAGAGCTGCGGATCAAGAGCTATCGCATGTACTGCGACGCGATGAAGCTGACCGCGGTGCCGCGCATGCCGGTTGCCGCCTTCGACCAGAAGCGCCGCCAGCTGCAGCGCAAATACGCCGAAGTCCGCTCGACCGGCGCCGCCGCGCCGCATGTCGATCTGGTGGACGAGATGCTGCGCAAGGCGAGGCAACACCTGAAGCCTTGACTGTCCTTCGCTCGCGCGACAACCCGCAGGTCAAGCGCTGGGCCAGGCTCGCGCGCGATGCGCGGCTGCGGCGCAGCGAGCGCAAAGTGCTGATCGAAGGGCCGCATCTCATTGCCGCCGCGATGGCGAACGGCATAAAGCCTTTGGCGATCCTTGCCGCCGAGACTGCGCTCCCTCATCACCAGGGCTTGCTGAAGCAGTGCGCCCTCGAGCCGATCATGCTGTCGGACAGCGCGTTCAAGGCGATCGCCGATACCGAGACGCCGCAAGGCATCGCGGCGGAAATTCCGCTGCCCGAGCTCGAGCGCGAAGGGGCGTGGGTGTTTCTCGAGGGCGTGCAGGACGCGGGCAATGTCGGCGCCATCATCCGCAGCGCGGCGGCATTCGGCGCGGGGCGGGTGGTGCTCGACCGGCAATGCGCGGATCCCTGGTCGCCGAAGGTCCTCCGCGCCGGTATGGGCGGGCACTTCGCGCTCGGCATCCGGCAGGTCGACGATCTCCCTTCCGCCGCTCGCGCCAGCGGCCACCGGCTCCTTTGCACGGCGATGAACGGCCGCACCTTGGCGGAAGTGGATGTCTCCGGGCAAATCGGCTGGGTCTTCGGCAGCGAAGGGGCAGGGCTGAGCCGAGGCATGCTCGCCCTGGCGGCGGCGCGGGTCGCCATCCCGATGGCGGCAGGCACCGAGTCGCTGAACGTCGCCGCGGCGGCGGCGATCTGCCTGTACGAGGGCTTTAGTAGACGTGCCGCGCGATCCTGAGCTCCCTCAGGATCGTGGTGGCGATCTCCTCGATCGACTTGCTGGTCGAGTTGATGCTGTGGATGCCTTCGCGCCGCATCATCTTCTCGGCTTCCTCGATCTCGTAGCAGCAGTTCTCGAGGTCGGCGTATTTGCTGCCCGGCCGGCGTTCCTTGCGGATGTTATGCAGCCTCTCCGGGGCGATGGTCAGGCCGAAGAGCTTGGTCTTGTGCATGCGCAGCGCGTCGGGCAGCTTCATCCGCTCGAAATCCTCGGGGATCAGCGGGTAGTTGGCCGCCTTTACGCCGAACTGAAGCGCGAGATATAGGCTGGTCGGCGTCTTGCCGCTGCGCGAAACACCGATCAGGATCACGTCCGCCTGCCCCAGCTCGCGATGCGAAGCGCCGTCATCGTGAGCCATCGCGAAATTGATGGCCTCGATGCGCTGCTGGTACTCCTTCTTGTCCATCGCGCTGTGCGAGCGGCCGATCGTATGGCTCGACTTCACGCCCATGCCCGACTCGAGCGGGCCGATGAACGTCTCGAAGAAATCCAGGAACAGTGCGTTCGCCCGGCGCACGACCGCGCGCAGGTCCTGGTTGACGAGCGTGGAGAACACGATCGGCTGGCCGTTGCCGGCTTCCGCCTCGATGCGCGCGAGCGATTCCTCGGCTTTCTCCACGCTGTCGACGAAGGGCAGGATGACTTGATTGAACTCGACGCCTTCGAACTGCGTGAGCAGGCTCTGGCCGAGCATCTGCGCCGTGATGCCCGTGCCATCGGAGACGAAAAACACGGTGCGGCGCTGCGTCATAACGCTAGAATAGCAAGCCAATGCGGTTAGCCTGGCTCAAAGACCTGCGGCTTGCGGATCTGCCCCAAGTCGGAGGGAAGAACGCCTCGCTGGGCGAAATGACCTCGGCGCTCTCGGCAGCCGGAATCCGGGTCCCCGCAGGCTTCGCCACCACGGCCGACGCGTTCCGCGAATTCCTCTCCGCCGGCGGCCTCGACAAGCGCATCGAACAGAAGCTCAAGGCGCTCGACTGCAGCGACGTGAATGCGCTCGCGGCCTGCGGCAAGGAAATCCGCTCCTGGGTCGTCGAGGCCCCTTTTCCGCCCGAGCTCGAACGAGAGATACGCTCTTATTATCAAGAGCTTGAGGGACAAACCTCAGGCGAAACCTCATTCGCCGTGCGCTCCTCCGCGACGGCCGAAGACCTGCCGGAAGCCTCCTTCGCCGGTCAGCAGGAAACCTTCCTGAACATCCGCGGCGCGGACAACGTGCTGCACGCGATCCGGCACGTTTTCGCTTCCCTTTACAACGACCGCGCCATCTCCTACCGCGTGCATCAGGGCTTCGCGCACGCCGACGTGGCGCTCTCCGCGGCCGTGCAGCAGATGGTGCGCAGCGACTTGGGCGCGAGCGGGGTGCTCTTCACGCTCGACACCGAGTCGGGCTTCCGGGACGTCGTGTTCATCACCTCGGCCTACGGGCTGGGCGAAATGGTGGTGCAGGGCGCCGTCAACCCGGACGAGTTCTACGTCCACAAGCCGATGCTCGAGCGCGGCCGGCCGGCCATCGTGCGCCGCGCGCTCGGCTCGAAGCTGCAGAAAATGGTCTTCGCGAATTCGCGCGAAGCGGGCAAATCGACGCGCACCGTGGAGGTCCCCGAAGCCGAGCGCCACCGCTTTTCCTTGAAGGATGAGGAGATCCTGGAGCTCGCCCGCTATGCCGTGGCGATCGAGCGGCACTACGGGCGGCCGATGGACATCGAGTGGGGCCGGGACGGCAACGACGGCAAGCTCTACATCCTGCAGGCGCGGCCCGAGACGGTGAAATCGCGCAAGCGCGATGTCGAGGAGCGCTATGCCCTGAAGGGCCGCTCGCGGGTGCTGGTGAGCGGCCGCGCCATCGGCAGCAAGATCGGCAGCGGCACGGTGCGCATCGTGGCCGATGCCTCTCAGATGTCGCGCGTGAAGCAGGGCGACGTGCTGGTAACCGACATGACCGACCCGAACTGGGAGCCGGTGATGAAGCTCGCCGCCGCCATCGTCACCAATCGCGGCGGGCGCACCT
>DATDCR010000203.1:0-8556 GCA_036524215.1 Burkholderiales bacterium | reverse complement strand
TCGGCGCGAGCCTGCGGCTTGGGACGCCGGCCGACGCTGACCGTCGCGTCGACGTCCTGCCCCTGCCGCTTCAGCTTGAGCTTCGCCGACTGCCCCGGCGCGAGCGCGGCGATGAGATTGAGCATGCCGGCAGGATCGGCGACCGGCCGGCCCTGCACTTCGACGAGCACGTCGCCCGGCTTGATGCCGCCCTTGTCGGCCGGGCCGCCGCGCAGCACGCCGGCGATGAGGGCGCCGCGCGTGTTGCCGAGCTTGAACGACTCCGCCAGCGGGCCGGTGATCTCCTGCACTTCGACCCCGATCCAGCCGCGCGTCACGCTGCCGCTCTTCACGATCTGGTCGAGGACCATTTTCGCCGTCGACACCGGGATGGCGAAGCCGATGCCGGTCGAGCTGCCGGTGCGCGAGAAGATCGCCGTATTGATGCCGATCAGGTTGCCCGAGGCGTCGATCAGCGCGCCGCCGGAGTTGCCCGGATTGATGGCGGCGTCGGTCTGGATGAAATTTTCGAAGGTGTTGATGCCAAGGCCGGTCCGGCCCAACGCGGAAATGATGCCGCTCGTGACCGTCTGCCCCACGCCGAACGGGTTGCCGATGGCGAGCACGATGTCGCCGACGCGCAGCGCCTCCGAGGAGCCGAAGCTGATGGCCGGCAGGTTTTCCGAATCGACGCGCAGCACCGCGAGATCCGTTTCCGGATCGTTGCCGACCACTTTCGCCAGCAGCTTCTTGCCATCGGCCAGCGCGACCTCGATCTCGTCGGCCGCCTCGACGACGTGATGATTGGTGAGCACGTAGCCGCTCGTGCTGACGATCACGCCCGAGCCGAGGCTCGCCGCACGCTGCGCTTCGTCGGGGAGCTGGTCGCCGAAGAAGCGGCGAAACACCGGATCGTTGAGCAGGGGATGGCGCGGCGCGCGCACTTCCTTGGAGGTGAAGATGTTGACGACTGCAGGCGTGGCGCGGCGCACGGCATCACCGTAGGACGTCGGACTGCTGCTCGGCGCCTGCGAGGACGGCGTGGTCTGCACCATCGCGAGTGGCGGACCGGAGCGCGAGGGCAGCCATTCCGGACGGAACGTGGACAGGACGAACAGCACCGCGACGGCCACCGTCGTGGCCTGCGCAAAGATGAGCCAGAGGCGCAACATGGGAGGGGTCGCCAAGTATACAAAAAACGCTTTGAAATCTAAGTGCTTACAGGCGAAATCGTGGACAAGGGAGAAGCGCGCCGTTACAATCGCGAGCTTTTGCGCCCTCCCATAAGAACTCCATCTCCATGAACGAGCACGAGAAAGTAGACAAGACACGGCGCAATCTGGTCGTGGCTACCTCGGTGGTTGGCGGAGCGGTCGGACTCGGTGCCGCAGCGCCCTTCGTCGCCAGCATGTGGCCTTCCGAGCGCGCGCGCGCCGCCGGCGCGCCGATCGAAGTCGACGTTTCCCGCATTGCGCCGGGCGAGCTCGCGGTGTTCGAGTGGCGCGGCAAGCCCGTCTGGGTGCTGCGGCGCACGCAGGAAATGATCGCGTCCCTGAAGACGATCGAGCCGCGCCTCTCCGATCCGAAGTCCAAGGCCTCGGAGCAGCCGACCTACGCCGAAAACGAACATCGCTCGGCGAAGCCGGACCTGCTGGTGCTCGTCGGCGTCTGCACGCACCTCGGCTGCTCGCCGCAGGAGAAGCCCGCCGAAGCGAAGGCCGAGATGGGCGCCGACTGGCCGGGGGGCTTCTACTGCCCGTGCCACGGCTCCAAGTTCGATTTCGCCGGCCGCGTCTTCAACGGCTCGCCCGCGCCGACCAACCTCGTCGTGCCGCCTTACACGGTGGTGTCCGACAACAAGGTGGTGATCGGCGAAGACGAAAAGACCAAGGGAGCGTAGGCATGGCGATCGCCTTGTGGAAGTGGATCGACACGCGCTTCCCGACCCTCGGCAGCGAGTGGCGCAAGCACGCGGCCGAGTACTACGCGCCCAAGAATTTCAACTTCTGGTATTTCTTCGGCTCTCTCGCGCTGCTGGTCCTCGGCCTGCAGATTGTGTCGGGCATCTTCCTGACGATGAACTACAAGCCGGACGCGAACCTCGCCTTCGGCTCGGTCGAGTACATCATGCGGGACGTGCCGGGCGGCTGGATCATCCGCTATCTGCATTCGACCGGCGCCTCGGCGTTCTTCATCGTCGTCTACCTGCACATGTTCCGCGCGCTCCTCTACGGCTCGCACAAGGAGCCGCGCGAGCTGGTGTGGATCTTCGGCGTGCTGATCTACCTCACGCTGATGGGCGAGGCCTTCTTCGGCTATCTGCTGCCCTGGGGCCAGATGTCCTATTGGGGGGCGCAGGTGATCGTCAACCTGTTCGGCGCCATCCCGCTCATCGGGCCGGACCTCGCGTTGTGGATTCGCGGCGACTACGTCGTCTCCGACGTGACGCTCAACCGCTTTTTCGCGCTGCACGTCATCGCGCTGCCGCTGGTGCTGCTCGGCCTGGTCGTCGCGCACCTGCTCGCGCTGCATGACGTCGGCTCGAACAATCCGGACGGCATCGACGTCAAGAAGCTGAAGTCGCCGGACGGCCATTATCTCGACGCCATTCCCTTCCATCCGTATTACACGGTGAAGGATCTCGTCGGGGCGGTCGTGTTCCTCGCCATCTTCTGCTTCGTGATGTTCTTCGTCCCAGAGATGGGTGGCTACTTCCTCGAGGCCAACAACTTCAATCCCGCCGATCCGCTGAAGACCCCGCCGCACATCGCGCCGGTCTGGTATTTCACGCCGTTCTACTCGATCCTGCGCGCGGTGCCGCCGCTTTTCCACTCGCAGTTCCCGGGCGTGATGGCGATGGGTATCGCGGTGATGATCCTGTTCTTCCTCCCCTGGCTCGACCGCTCGCCGGTGAAATCCATCCGCTACCGCGGCGTGCTCTACAAGGGCTGGCTCGCCGCCTTCGTCATCGTGTTCCTGATTCTCGGCTACCTCGGCACCGAGCCGACCACGGTCTGGGGCCAGTTCGGCTTCGACGCGTTCTTCCTCGACACGAAGGATGTGGCGACCTGGGTGGCGCGCCTTTGTTCGATCATCTACTTCCTGTTCTTCTTCCTCATGCCTTGGTACACGGTGCGCGACAAGGTGAAGCCGTTGCCCGAGCGGGTGGTGTTTCACTGATGAAAAATCTCCTTGCCGCGCTCCTGTTCGCGCCGCTGGTGGCGCTCGCCGCGGAAGGCGGCTACCGCCTCGATCGCTCGCCGCATGATCCGCGCGACCTCGTCAGCCTGCAGTCCGGCGCACGCACCTATGTCAATTACTGCCTCGGCTGCCACGGGCTGCAATTCATGCGCTACGACGGCTTCAAGGATCTCGGCCTGAGCGAGGCGCAGATCCGCGACAACCTCATGTTCACCGGCGAAAAGGTGTCGGAGAGCATCAAGATCGCCTTCAACCCGAAGGAAGCCAAGGCCTGGTTCGGAGCGGCGCCGCCGGATCTTTCGGTCGTGGCGCGCTCGCGGGGCGCGGACTGGCTCTATACCTACCTGCGCAGCTTCTATCGCGATCCGAAGACCGTCACCGGCTGGAACAATGCGGTGTTCCCGAACGTGGCCATGCCGCATCCGCTGTGGGCCCTGCAGGGACAGCGCGCGCTGCAAGTCGTGTCGCACGAGGAAGGCGGCCACGGCGCGCTCGAGTACAAGTGGTCCGAGATCAGCAAGGGCACGCAGAGCGCGGCGGAATACGACACGACGGTGCGCGATCTCGTGAATTTCCTGGTCTACGTAGGCGAGCCTTCCGGCGTCTACCGCCGGCCGATCGGCATCGTCGTGCTGTTCCTGCTCGGCGTGCTGTTCATCTTTTCCTACCTTCTGAAGAAGGATTATTGGAAGGACGTGAAGTAAGAGCGGGCGCGCTGCGCCCGACCCAGGAGCCTTATCAAGCCATGATGCAACTTTATTCGGGCACCACCTGCCCCTTCAGCCATCGCTGCCGCTTCGTGCTCTACGAGAAGGGGATGGATTTCCAGGTCATCGACGTCGACCTCTACAACAAGCCGGAAGACATCGCGGTGATGAATCCGTACAACCGCCTGCCGGTGCTGGTGGAGCGGGACCTGATCCTGTACGAGTCGAACATCATCAACGAGTACATCGACGAGCGCTTCCCGCATCCGCAGCTGATGCCGGCGGATCCCGTGATGCGCGCGCGCGCGCGACTGATGCTGTTCAACATGGAAGTCGAGCTCTTCTCGCAGATCGAGTCGCTCGAATCCGGCAAGGAGAAGCAGGTCGAGCGCTCGCGCCAGCACGTCACCGACCGGCTGATCGAGCTGGCGCCGGTCTTCACCAAGACCAAGCACATGCTGGGCGACGATTTCACCATGCTGGATGTGGCGATTGCACCGTTGCTCTGGCGCTTGGACCACTACGGCATCAAGCTCGGCAAGACCGCCGCGCCGCTCATGAAATATGCGGAGCGCATCTTCTCGCGTCCCGCCTTCATCGAAGCGCTGACGCCGTCCGAGAAGGTGATGCGCAAGTAGGTGAAAACCGGTCAAGCGAGCACATGAAGGAAATTCCGACCAAGCCGTATGTCCTGCGCGCGCTCTTCGAGTGGTGCGTGGACAACGGCTACACGCCGCACCTTGCCGTGAAGGTCGACTCGCGCACGCAGGTGCCTGCGGAGTACGTGAAGGGCGGCGAGATCACGCTCAATATCAGCCCCAACGCGGTGCACAAGCTGCAGATGGGGAACGAGCTGATCGAGTTTTCCGCGCGTTTCGGCGGCGTGGCACGCCAGATCTCGGTGCCAGTGACGAATGTCTATGCGCTCTACGCGCGCGAGACCGGCCACGGCATGACCTTCGACATCGACGCGGGCAACGCGGGCGGCAGCAAGCCGTCGGTGCAGGCGAAAGGCGAGATGGAGCCGGTTTCGGCCAATACCAGGCCGCCCGCTGCGCTGCCGGCGCCCTCGACGCCGGAGCCGCCGAAGAAGCCCTCGGGCGGCAAGCCGACCTTGCGCCGTATCAAGTAAGCGGATAATCCCGCCCTAGCCGGTTTAGCTCAGTGGTAGAGCAACCGCCTTGTAAGCGGTAGGTCGTCCGTTCGATCCGGACAACCGGCACCAGCGCCGCGCAAAAAAAAAGCCCGCCGGCCGGCGGGCTTTTTCTATTGAGGCGAGCCCTACAGCGGCTTGATGTTCGCCGCCTGCAGGCCTTTCGGGCCGCGCTTCACTTCAAACTCGACCTTCTGGCCTTCCTTCAGCGTCTTGAAGCCGCTCATCTGAATCGCGGTGTGATGCGCGAACAGATCTTCGCCGCCCTCGGTCGGGGTGATGAAGCCGAAGCCCTTGGAGTCGTTGAACCACTTGACAGTACCGGTTGCCATCTACTCATTCCTATTGCGAAATGCCGCGACGAATCCGGGCGCGACGAAGCCGGGCATGACGATCGAGGAAGAGATTTGACTTGCCACTACTGACGCTACTGCGCGGACGTTGCCGGGTGCGGCGGTGAGGGTGCAAATTCGCTGCCTGAAAATCACTGCGAGCCGCAGTATATCACCGCGCAAACGGCGGAAAGCGTGCCGAAGGAGCTATGCATTGCCATCGCGGTCTAACATCCCGCCCATGACCGACCTCTCCGATATCGTTTCGTCGGCCTTCTGGCGGGTCAATCCCCCTGACGCCGACCCCGTTGAAACGCGCGAATGGCTCGATGCGTTCGACGCGCTGGTGGAGTCCGAAGGCCGCGAACGCGCCACATTTCTCCTGCGCAAGCTTCTGGATCACGCCCGCGCACGCCGCGTGCCCCTGCCGCCGGTCCTCAATACCCCCTACAAGAACTCGATCGCGCTCGCCGACCAGCCGCAGTTTCCGGGCAACCTCGAGCTCGAGAGCAGGATCTCTGCGCTCGTGCGCTGGAATGCGCTCGCCATGGTGGTGCGCGCCAATCGCGCCCACGCCGAGCTCGGCGGCCATATCGCGAGCTACGCGTCGGCCGCGGATCTCTTCGAAGTCGGCTTCAATCATTTTTTCCGCGCCGGACAGGACGGCGATCTGGTTTACTTCCAGCCGCATTCGGCGCCGGGCGTCTACGCGCGCGCTTACCTGGAAGGGCGGCTTCCCGAGGAGCGGCTCGCCAATTACCGCCGCGAGACCGGCGGGCAAGGGCTCACCTCGTACTGCCATCCCTACCTGATGCCGGAGTTCTGGCAGTTCCCGACCGGCTCGATGGGCCTGGGGCCGATTGCGGCAATCTATCAGGCGCGATTCATGCGCTACCTCGAGCACCGCGGCATCCTCAAGACGGAAGGCCGCAAAGTCTGGGCCTTCGCCGGCGATGGCGAGATGGACGAGCCCGAGTCCCTGGCCGGCCTTTCGCTCGCGGCGCGAGAAGGCCTCGACAACCTGATCTTCGTCGTCAACTGCAATCTGCAGCGGCTCGATGGCCCCGTGCGCGGCAACGGCTCCATCGTCCAGGAGCTGGAAGGCCTCTTCGCCGGCGCGGGATGGAACGTGCTCAAGCTGCTCTGGGGAGCCGACTGGGATGCGCTCTTCGCCCGCGACCACGAAGGCGTGCTGCTGAAGCGGCTGCACGAAACGGTCGACGGCGAATTCCAGATGTACGCCGCCACCGACGGGCGCTTCAACCGCGAGCATTTCTTCAACAAGTATCCGGAGCTGCGCGAGCTCATCGCCGGCATGAGCGACGAGGACATCGATCGCCTGCGGCGCGGCGGGCACGACCCGGTGAAGATCTACGCCGCCTACCGCGCAGCGCTGCAGCACAAGGGCCAGCCCACCGTGATCCTGGCGCAGACCAAGAAGGGCTACGGCATGGGCCACTGGGGCCAGGGGAAGATGGGCACGCACCAGCAGAAGAAGCTGGACGACGAGGCGCTGCGCGCATTCCGCGACCGCTTCGCCGTGCCGCTTTCCGATGAAGGCGTGGCGCAGCTTCGCTTCCTCAATCCAGGCGCGGACAGTGCGGAGATGAAGTACCTGCACGCGCGGCGCAAGGCGCTCGGCGGCTACCTGCCGGTGCGCGCAACGAGAAGCGCCGAGCTTCCCGTGCCGGCGCTGCAGGTTGCGCCGCGCAACCAGTCGACGACGATGGCGTTCGTGCAGCTGCTTTCGCAGCTGATGAAGGACGAGAAGATCGGCAAGCGCGTCGTGCCGATCGTCGCGGATGAGGCGCGCACCTTCGGCATGCAGACGCTGTTCCGGCAGTTCGGCATCTACTCCGCGCATGGGCAGCTCTACGAGCCTGAGGACCACGAAGAGCTTCTCTATTACCGCGAGGCGAAGGAAGGGCAGATCCTCGAGGAAGGCATCACGGAAGCGGGCGCGGTTTCGTCCTGGCTCGCGGCGGCGACCGCTTACTCGGTGCACGGCACACCGATGCTGCCCTTTTATATCTATTACTCGATCTTCGGCTTCCAGCGCATCGGCGACCTGATCTGGGCGGCGGCCGATTCGCGGGCGCGCGGATTCCTCATCGGCGGCACGGCGGGCCGCACTACGCTGGCCGGCGAAGGGCTGCAGCACCAGGACGGCTCATCGCATCTCGCCGCATCGACGATTCCAAACTGTCGCGCCTACGACCCCTGCTTCGGCTACGAGCTGGCCGCGATCGTCGAAGAGGGCGCGCGGCGCATGCTGCAGAGGCAGGAAGACGTGTTCTATTACGTCACCGTGGCCAACGAAAACTATGCGCATGCCGCGCCGCCGGCCGGTACGACGGAAGCGATCTTGCGCGGCATGTACCGCTTGCGCGAGGGCGACCAGGTGCAGCTCCTCGGCTCGGGGCCGATCCTGCGCGAAGTCATGGCTGCGGCCGACTTGCTCGAGAAGGACTGGGCGATAGCCGCCGGGGTATGGAGCGTCACCTCGTTCACCGAGCTGCGCCGCGACGGCATGCAGGCGGAGCGCACGCGAAGATTCGGCGGCAAGGCCACGAGCTGGGTCGAGGAGTGCCTCGGCGCGACACGCGGACCGGTGATCGCGGCGAGCGACTATGTCCGCGCGGTGGCGGATCTCATCCGGCCTTATATAGGAGGGCAAGGCGGCCGCGCGTACGTGGCGCTCGGCACCGATGGCTTCGGCCGCAGCGATACGCGTGCGGCGTTGCGCGCTTTCTTCGAGGTCGATGCCAAGCACATCGTCGTCGCGGCGCTTGCCGCCATCGACCGGAAGCTAGCCGCCGACGCCCTGCACCGGTATGGGATCGACGCCGTGGCGCGGCCCCCCTGGGAGCGGTAGCGGGCGATAGTCCGGCGTCGCCGTCGGCGTCTTCTCGTCCCGCGCAACGGCGTCCCGCTCGCGCGCCTGCGCGAAGCGTTCGTCGGCGCGCGCCGGCGCGTGGTTCTGGTCCTGGCGAAGATGCAGCCCGCGCAATTCGGGACGCGCGAACTGCGCCGACTGCCGATCGCGCTCGATCAGCGCACGCTGGATTTCCGCTTGCTGCGCGAGCGCCGCGAGGGGCACGAGGCAGGCGAGAAGCAGCCCGCGCTTCACTGCACCTCGGCCGCGCGGCGCGTCCGCAGGGCGGCCGCGAAATCGAGCACTTCG
>DATDCR010000202.1:0-1704 GCA_036524215.1 Burkholderiales bacterium | reverse complement strand
GGGCTTTACGCCGGTGGATCTCGCGCACCTGCGGCGCCTGGCGGCGCTGCCGCAGCTCTCCGACCGGCAGATGGTGAACGAGCTCAACACGCACATCCTGCGCGCCGGCGCTCCCTCGCCTTCGGTCGAAACCCTGCTGCATGCGATCCTGCCGCAGTCTTACGTCGACCACACGCACGCCGATGCGGTGCTCGCGGTCTCGAACAGCGCCGACGGCGAGAAGCGCGTGCGCGAGATCTACGGCGATCGGGTGGCCGTCATCCCGTACGTGATGTCCGGCTTCAAGCTGGCCGCCTACTGCGCAAAGGAGTTTCCGCGCCAGGCCGGCAAGAACACGATCGGCATGGTGCTCCTCTCGCACGGCATCTTTTCGTTCGGAAGCAACGCGCGCGAGTCGTACGAGCGCATGATCGAGCTCGTTTCGATGGCCGAGGAATACCTGCAGCGGAAAAAGGCTTGGCATCTTTCTTTTTCTTCCAATAGTACCGAGGGGGTGAAGCGCGATGACGTTGCGTCCCTCCGCCGAGCAATCTCGGACCAGGCGGGATTTCCGCTGGTGTTGAAGCTGAGCGACAGCGCCAAAGCCCTCGCCTTCGCCCAGCGTGCCGATGTCGATCGCTTGGCGCGCCAAGGTCCCGCGACGCCGGATTACCTGATCTATACCAAGCCGGTCGCGATGGTCGGGCGCGACGTTGCCGGCTATGCGAGCGCATACCGGGCGTATTTCGAGCGCCATGCCAAGGGCGGGAAGACGATGCTGGATGCCGCGCCGCGCGTGGTGCTCGATCCGCAGCTCGGCCTCGCCGCGCTCGGCCGCACGGCGCGCGAAGCGCTGATCGCCGAGGAGCTCTACGAGCATACGATCGACACGATGCTGCGCGCCGAAGCGCTCGGTGGCTGGCGCGGCGTGGGCGAGGAGCATCTCTTCGACATCGAGTACTGGGAGCTCGAGCAGGCGAAGCTGCACAAGGCCGGCTCCCCTCCTCCCTTCACCGGCGAAGTGGCGCTCGTCACCGGTGCCGCGTCGGGCATCGGCAAGGCCTGTGTCGAGTCCTTCCTCGGGCGTGGCGCAGCCGTCGCCGCGCTCGACCGCAACCCGGCGATCGAGAAGATGTGGCAGCGGCCGGACGTCATGGGCCTCACCTGCGACCTCACGGACCGCAAGGCGATCGAGCAAAGCCTCGATGCGGCGGTGAAGCGCTTCGGCGGCGTCGACATGGTGGTCCTCAACGCGGGCATCTTCCCGCCGTCGAGCCCGATCCAGGACATCGCGCCGGAGACCTGGCGCGGCTCGATGGCCATCAACCTCGAGGCGAACCTGGCGGTGATGCAGGCCTGCTATCCGCTCCTCAAGCTCGCGCCGCGCGGCGGGCGCATCGCGGTGATCGGCTCCAAGAACGTGCCGGCCCCCGGGCCCGGCGCCGCCGCGTACTCGGCGGCAAAGGCCGCCCTGAACCAGCTCGTGCGCATCGCGGCGCTCGAGTGGGGCAAGGACCGCATCCGCATCAATTCGCTGCATCCCGATGCGGTCTACGACACCGCGCTCTGGACCGAAGCGGTCCTTGCCTCGCGCGCCAAGGCCTACAACATGACCGTCGAGCAATACAAGAAGAAGAACCTGCTGAAGACCGAAGTCTCCTCCCGGGACGTCGCCGAGCTCGCCGCCGAGATGTGCGGATCGCTTTTCGCGAAGACGACCGCGGC
>DATDCR010000201.1:0-9746 GCA_036524215.1 Burkholderiales bacterium | reverse complement strand
AAGAGGGCCTCGCGCGCCTCGAGCAGCAGATCAAGGAGAACCCGGGCGACGTCGAGCTGCGCAACTACTACGGGCGCCACAAGTCCGTGGCGGTGCACCGCTACATCGCCCTCGGCGAGAACGCGCGTGCCGCCGGCGCCTACGAGCGCGCCGAGCAGGCCTACAAGCGCGCGCTGCGCTTCGACCCCGACAACCAGATGGCGAGCAACGGGCTCGAGAGGATGCACAAGGAGCGCGAGCATCGCCGCGTCGTGGTCGAGGCCGACCAGGCGTACAAGGCCGGCCAGGTGGCCGATGCGCAGGCGCGCGTGAAGCAGGTGCTGGCGGAGGATCCGCACAACAAGGAAGCGCGCGCGCTCCTGCGGCGCATCGAGCAGAAGCAGGTCAAGGACAGCGTCACGCCGCAGCTTTCCGCCGCCATGAAGAAGCCGATCACGATGGAGTTCCGCGATGCGCCGCTGCGCACCGTGTTCGAGCTCATCTCGCGCCAGACCGGCCTCAACTTCATCTTCGACAAGGACGTGCAGCCCGATGCGCGCACCACGGTCTTCGTGCGCGACACGACCATCGACGAGGTGATCCGCTTCGTGCTGGTGACCAACCAGCTCGACCGCAAGGTGCTGAACGACAACACCGTGCTCATCTATCCGAACACGCCGGCCAAGACGCGCGACTACAAGGATCTCGTGGTGCGCAGCTTCTACCTGTCGAACGCCGACGCCAAGTCGACCGCCACCATGGTGCGCCAGCTGGTGAAGACGCGCGACCTCTTCGTCGACGAGAAGCTGAATCTGCTCGTGATGCGCGATACGCCCGAGGCGATCCGCATGGCGGAGAAGCTGATCGCCAACCAGGACAAGGGCGAGCCCGAGGTCATGCTCGAGGTCGAGGTGCTGGAGGTGGGCGAGAACCAGCTCACCGCGCTCGGCATCCAGTGGCCCGGCCAGGTGGCCATCGGCCTGAAGGGCGCCGCCGGCGTGCCGGGGCAGCTGACCGGCCGCGAGGCGACGCACATGAACAGCGGCCTCGTGAACCTCACGGTCAGCGATCCGCTCATCGCCTTCAACCTGCGCCAGCAGGTCGGCCGCGCCAACGTGCTCGCCAACCCGCGCATCCGCGTCAAGAACCGCGAGAAGGCGCGCATCCACATCGGCGACAAGGTGCCGGTGATCACCACCACCGCGGGCGCGACCGGCTTCGTCTCGGAGTCGGTGAACTACCTCGACGTGGGCCTCAAGCTCGACGTCGAGCCGCAGGTCTTCCTCGAGGACGACGTCGGCATCAAGGTGGGGCTCGAGGTGAGCAACATCGGGCAGCAGATCAAGACCTCGTCCGGCACGGTCGCCTACCAGGTCGGCACGCGCAACGCGACCACCACGCTGCGCCTGCACGACGGCGAGACGCAGGTGCTCGCCGGCCTGATCAGCAACGAGGACCGCCGCTCGACGAGCCAGGTGCCGGGCCTTGCCGACCTGCCGGTCGCGGGGCGCCTGTTCCAGAACAAGGACGACGTGGCGAACAAGACCGAGGTGGTGCTCCTCATCACGCCGCGCGTGGTGCGCAACATCGAGCGTCCGGAAGTGCGCCTGGAGGAATTCAACTCCGGCACGGAAGCCGAGGTCGGCGGCAGCACGCTCGCGCTGCCGGCGATCAGCGGGCCCTCGACGGCGCCCGCCCCGGTGATCCCGGCGCCGCAGCCGGCGATTCCTTCCACGCTCGGCGCGCCGGCGCCGGCCGCGGGCCCGCAGCCGAGGTAGCGATGGCGCAAAGAGGCTTCACGCTCGTCGAGCTGGTGATCACGGTGGCCATCGTCGCGCTCCTCGCCTCCATCGCCCTGCCGCTCGCCGAGGTGAGCGTGCAGCGGAACAAGGAGGCGGACCTGCGGCACGCGCTGCGCGAGATCCGCCAGGCGATCGACGCGTACAAGCACGCGACGGAGGAAGGCGCCATCGAGCGCGCGGCGGATGCCTCCGGCTATCCGCCCAGCCTCGATGTCCTCGCGCAAGGCGTCGTCGACAAGCGCAAGACCGACGGCACCAAGCTCTATTTCCTGCGCCGCGTGCCGAAGGATCCGCTGACCGGCGAGGACTGGGCCCTGCGCAGCTACGCGAGCTCCGCCTCCGAGCCGCAGCCGGGCAAGGACGTCTACGACATCTATACCAAGAGCCCGGACACGGGCCTTAATGGGTTGCCATACAGGGAGTGGTAATGAAGAACGTAAAGGGATTCACGCTCATCGAGCTGATGGTCGTCTTGGCGGTCGTCGCGCTGCTGCTCTCGGTGGTCGTGCCGGACTACATGGGTCGCATGCGGCGCGCCGAGGAGGCGGTGCTGCAGGAAAACCTGGCGCTGATGCGCGACGCGCTCGACAAGCACTACGCCGACGCGGGCCGCTATCCGTCCTCGCTGGAGGACCTGGTGGCGAAGCGCTACCTGCGCACGATCCCCAAGGATCCGTTCACGCAGAGCGCCGCGACCTGGGTCGCGGTGCCGCCGCAGGACAGCCGCAAGGGCAACGTCTGGGACGTGAAGAGCGCCGCGAAGGGCTATGAGCGGTACTGAGAGCCGCAACCGCATCGCGAACCCCGCGTTCTTCGGCGCGCGGCGGGTCGTGCAGACCCCGCCGAAGCGGGTGCGCTTCGTACCGGGCGCGAAGCCCCTGCCTGACCCGAAGCAGCGTGGCTTCACCTATCTCGCGCTGATGATCATCATCGCGGTGATGGGCGCCGGGCTCGCCGCCATCGGCGAGATCTACTCGCACAGCGCGCAGCGCGAGAAGGAGCGCGAGCTCCTCTTCATCGGCCACCAGTTCCGCGACGCGATCGCGAGCTACTACAACAAGAGCCCGGGCGCGAAGGCCTATCCGAAGACGCTCGAGGACCTGATCGAGGACAAGCGCTTCCCGATGCCGCAGCACCACCTGCGCAAGCTTTACATCGACCCGATGACCGGAGCTGCGCAATGGGGGCTCGTCGAGGCGCCCGGCGGCGCGGGCATCATGGGCGTGCACAGCACCTCCGAAGCGCGGCCGATCAAGACGGCGAGCTTCTCCGCCGCGGACCTCGGCTTCGACGAAGCCGACCAGTACACGAAGTGGCGCTTCACCTATAGTCCGTCCGGACCGGTCCCGGTTTCGCGGTAAGAAACTTGCTACAAAAGTAGCGCGACTTCTACACGGCGCACGCTGGCCATCGCGCTGTTAACAGCCCGCTCTGCCGGGCCAAGCAACGCGTAGTCACCGTGTGCCGCCATAATGGCGGGAGATGCATCTCGCGCGTCCGCTGGGTTGGCTGCTTGCCTGTCTGATCCCTCTTGCGGCCGCGGCGCAGGAGAGCCTGCCCTCGTTCGAAGAGCTCGAGGCCGCCGGCGCCGTCGTCGGCGCCATCACGATCGACACGCAGAACATCTTCGATCTCGACGATCCGACCGAGAGCCGCCTGCCCTATCGCGTCGCGAACGCGCTGCACATCAAGACGCGGCCCTGGCTCATCCGCCGCATGCTGCTCTTCAAGCCGGGCGAGCGCGTCTCGCGCCGCATGATCGACGAGACCGAGCGCCTGATCCGGTCCAATAGCACGGTCTACGACATCTTCATCCGGCCGATCCGCTACCAGGACGGCGTGGTCGACATCGAGGTGAGGACGCGCGATACCTGGACCCTGCAGCCGGGCGCGCGGGTGCGCCGGG
This sequence comes from Burkholderiales bacterium, assembly GCA_036524215.1. Taxonomy (GTDB): domain Bacteria; phylum Pseudomonadota; class Gammaproteobacteria; order Burkholderiales; family SG8-39; genus SCGC-AG-212-J23. Next base: position 6,059 of record DATDCR010000201.1, on the reverse strand, counting down.
CGGGAGGGGTGAACTCCGGCGGCTTCGACCTGAAGGAAACCAACCTCGGCGGCACCGGCACGACGCTCGGCATCGAGCGCAGCACCAACGTCGACCGCACCGGCAGCGTCCTGCAGCTCTCGCACGATCACCTGTTCGACGGCTGGACGCGCTTCGGCGTCGAGCGCGGCACCTTCGACGACGGCTCGAGCGCCTCGCTCAACCTGACGCGGCCTTTCTACGCCCTCGACACGCGCTGGGCGGCCGGTGTGACGGCGTCCAAGTTCGACCGCCAGGATGCGCTGTACGAAAGCGGCAACGCGGTCGGCGAGTTCCGGCACATCTCGCACACCGCCGAGGTCTTCGGCGGCTGGTCACCCGGCCTCGTCGGCCGCTGGACGCAGCGCTACTCCGCCGGCCTCTCCTATCAGGCCGACAAGTACTCCGAGGACCCCGGCAGGCCCCTGCCGGCGCCGATTCCGGTCGACAAGACGCTCGCCGGGCCGTTCCTGCGCTACGAGCTCCTCGAGGACGATTTCGTGCAGCTCGTGAACCGCGAGCGCATCCAGCGTCCCGAGTATTTCGCGATGGGCTGGCACGCCACGCTGCAGATCGGCCGCAGCCTGGGCGCCTTCGGCTCGACCGAGCAGCCCTGGCAGCTCAATGCCGCGGTGAGCAAGGGGATGCGCGGCCCGCACGAGCAGCAGCTCCTCACCGAAGGCCGCTATTCATCCCAATACGGCAGCTCGAGCGGCGACATCCGCTCCTACGGGGCCTCGGCGCGCTACTTCGTGCCGCAGAAGAGGCCGTTCCTGCTCTTCCTGTCGGCCGCCTATGACGGCGTGAGGAGCCCGAACGCCTCGGACGAGCTTCTCCTCGGCGGCGACAACGGCCTGCGCGGCTATCCGCAGCGCTACCAGCGCGGCCTGCACCGCGCCGTGTTCAGCGCGGAGGAGCGCTTCTACACCGACTGGTATCCCTTGCGCCTGTTTCGCGTCGGCTTCGCGGGCTATTTCGATGTCGGCCGCGCCTGGTCGAGCCAGCTGCCGAATGCGACCACCGGCTGGCTGAGCGACTTCGGCTTCGGCCTGCGCATGCTCAGCACGCGCGCCTCGTTCGGCAACGTGCTGCACGTCGACTTCGCCTTTCCGCTGCACAAGCGCGACCCCGACCTGCGCTCGCGGCAGTTCCTCATCATGACGGGCAAGAGCTTCTAGTCCGCCGCGGTCGCGGGCGGGCTGCGCCTCGCGCGGCCGGCCGCCGCCTGGGCGTCGTCCATGCGGCCCCACCGGTCGTGCCAGTTGCCGTCGAAGCAGTGCATCAGCTCGTGGCCGAGGGTGGCGAAGGCCTGCAGGTCGCGCTCGTCCTTCGGCTCGGGCGCATAGATCTGGCAGCTGCGGCTGCCCGCCTTGTCCGTGTCGCCCCACTTCGAGCAGCCGCGGATGGCGAAGATCTCCTTGCGCCCGGCGAGGTTCTGGCAGGTCGCCTGCGTGTCGTCGACGCGGTTCCACACCACGGTGACGTTGTCGGCGGTCCGCGTGCTGGTGCACGCGCCGACGAGCAGCAAGGCCGAGAGGAGAAGGAATCTCACGCCAGGAGCAGGCGCCCGACGTCGAGCCCTTCCGCGTACGGCACGCCCACCATGCGGCCGTTCATGCGCGCGATGTCGCGGTACATGTCGGTGCCGAGGCCCCGGCACTTGAACTGGCTCTGGTGCGCGGCGATCGCCTTCATCTTGGTCTCGATCGTCTCGCTGATGTCGACGTAGGCGCGCGGGTGGAACGGGACCGGCACCGGCCGGCAGAAATTGGGCTGGTAGGTGAGGAAATCGAAGTACTGCAGGCGCTGGCTCGAGACGCAGGCCTCGTGCACGAGCACGTGGTCGCGATGGAACTCCGCCGGCCCGTGCGTGAACATGGCGACCGGCTCGCATTCGCGCACCTCGCGGTCGATCATCGCCACCAGCTCGTAGCTCTTCAGGTCCTCGATGCGGCGCGAGTCGTCGGGCATCAGCGCGTGCAGCTCGGCGCCGAGGATCTGCGCCGCCTTTTCCGCCTCGCGCCGGCGCGTGTTGTAGTCGCCGGGGAACGAGACCACCGCCATCACGACGCGCGCGCCGGCGCGGCGCAGCCGCGCCATCGTGCCGCCGACGGCGAGCTCGACGTCATCGGCGTGCGCGCCGACCGCGAGCACCGTCTTGCCGGCATAGCGCTCGGCGAGCTTCATTGCGCCGGCTGCTCCCAGGGCAGGCGACGGTACAGGCAGACGGTGAAGTCGTTCGGCATGTAGCTGTGATCGAGCCTCACCGCCGGCGTGAGCTTGAGCGCGAACTGCAGCACGTCGGCCGGATGCAGATAGAGGCGCCCGGGGCTGCGCGTCGGCGCGCGCCGGCTGAGGAAGTTCACCGCGAGGCCGATGCGCGTGAGGTCGAACAGGCGCTCGAGGGTGGGCTGCACGCGCTTGCTCGTATCCTTCGCCGCGTAGCCGAAGATGCCGCTCGCGATGATGTAGTCGTAAGGCTGGTCGCAGGGAAAGCTGAGCGCGTCGCCCACCACGAACTTCACGCCGTGCGCCGCCATCTCGCGCTTGAAGCGCTTGCGGCAGCGCTCGATCATCGGGCGGCAGATGTCCATGCCGGTGTACTGGGGCGCGATGCCGCGCGCGTTGAGCCACGCCAGCAGGTCGCCGAAGCCGCAGCCGACGTCGAGCACGCGCCTGCCGTGCAGGGCGCCGAGCGCGAGCGCGGCGGCGAAGCGTTTCTCCTGCGAGGAGCGCCGGCCGAAGCCGAGCGCGCGGTAGCCGTAGCCGAAGCGGCGGATGTGGTCCTCGTAGAAGCGGCTGGTCTCGGACGATGAATCAAGCGGCAATGCGGCAATCTCCGACGGCGGATCCGGCGAGCAGGTCGCGGCTCGCGGGCCCGAGGTTGAAAAGCAGATCGATGGAGGACAGTCCGGCGCTGAACGGCGCGGCGCCGCGCTGCCGGTAGACCGGATGCTCGAACGCCTGCAGCTCGAGCGCGATGCCCGCCCCGGCGAACGCGGCGCGGTCGAGGTACTGGCGCGAGCCGCCGAGCCCGACCAGCAGCGCGCTCGCGCCGACGGCCTTGCAGAGGTTCAGCACGAGCTCGCTCTTTGCGCCTTGCACCTCTAGCGCGGAACTGCGGACCATCGGCGTGACGATGCCGTAGGCGTCGCGCAGCACGGCAATTAGTTGGTCGTTCAAGTCCACAAGGCGGTCCCATTTCGCTTGGTAGATCGCCTTGAGCTCGCTCGCGTACGTGCCGAAGTAGCCGGCGTTCGCATAGGCGCGGCGCAGCGTCTCGAAGTGCGCGCGCGCCCAGGCAACGCCGTTGTCGACGCGCTTTTCCTGGATCGTGTCTTTCTGGCATCCGGCAATGACCGGCACCGTCAGCCAGTGCGGCTGGCCGTTCACGCGCACGCGCGTGCGGTTCTGGTAATTGCCGCGCTCGAACTGCACGTGGTCGAGCAGGATGAACAGATCCGCCTGCGCCATGCGATGCAGGTACCCGAGCCAGGGCAGGTAATGCGGCTGGTGAATCGCGACGAGCATTGATAGGAGCGCAAGCCTAGAGGCCGGATGGAGCAAATTCGACCTTCGCGCTTAGCCCGCCCGGGCCGTCGCAATTCAGGGACAGCGCAATTCGGGGACAGAGCCCTAACTCCGGCGACGCGCAGCTTTCGGAGTTAGGGCTCTGTCCCCGAATTGCAGAGTTGTGCCGCGACAGCGCGCGCGGCCGCGGAATGGCCTGCGACGGTCCATTCGCCGGAGCGCAGGTAGGCGCCGTCGCCGCGCAAGGCATCCGCCAAAGGGATCACCGGGATGTTGGCCGTGCGACCCAGGGACTGCAGGCGCTGGTCCGGATAGGCGATGCCCTGCCCGGCCTGCAGCGGATGCGGCACCGTCACCACGGCGAGCTCGGCGCCGTTGCGGCGCGAGTAGTCGGCGATCTTGCCGATCACGGCCTCGGTGATGCGCCAGGCGTCTTCCCATCGCGCATCGCGCGGCGGCCCGAGCGCGGCCGGATCCGCCACGGCCTGCGCCTCGGCGATGAAGGCGTGCCCGGCGAGCTGGCGCGCGAGCTGGAACACGCGCGAATGGTCGGCGATCTCCTCGCCCAGCCGGTAGCGCGTCTGCATGTGGCGGTCGAAGGCGGCGGACCAGATGAACGAGTCGTCGATGCGCGCCACGCCCTGCCGGTCCAATACAAAGAACGGCCGCTCCTTGCGCTGCGCGAGGGCGAAGGCGTTGTCGGCGACGTCGTCGCGGCTGGAGAACTGCAGCAGCACGAGATCGGGCTGGTAGCGCATGGCGGTGGTTTGCAGCATCACGAGCTCCTGCGTCGTGCCGTAGCCGCCGACGCCGAAGTTCAGCACCTCGACGTCCTTCGCCGCCTTGCATTCGCGCAGCAAAGGCGCGAGCTGCCACCACCACGCCCGCTGGATCGGCACCTGGAACGCCTCCGAGTAGTCGTCGCCGAGGACGGCGATGCGGAACACGCCCGCGGGCTTGTCGAGCGAGTGCTCGCGGTCGCGCATCCCGGCGGAGTTGATGTAGATCGCGATGCGCTCGCCTTCGGTGAAGGACCAGCCATGCTTGTGGCGCTTCAGGCTCCAGCCGAGCCGCGTGTCGAGCTGGTACCACTCGGGCGCGGCGTAGCCGACGATCCGCAGGCTGATTTCCAGCACCAGGAAGGCCGCGGCGCAGAGCACCGCCGCGAGCTTCATGGCTTGCGGCAGAGCTCGGCGGCGATCAGCTCGGCAGCGAGGGCGTGCCCGGCCTCGTTCCAGTGCCCGAAGCCGGGCTTGGTGTTCGGGAAGCCGTGCAGGTAGACGTGCATCGCGTCGGCGCGGCTCTGCATCTGCGGTGCGAGCGGCACGACGTCGAAGCCGTGCTCGCGAGCGAGGCGCTCGAGCCGCGCCTCGGGATAGAAGAGCGATTTCACGCCCAGGCTTTGCGCGTAGCGGGTGCGCAGCTGCGCGTCCGGATAGACCGATCCCGGCGTGGAGAGGATGGCGAGCACGAAGCGCGCGCCGTGGCTCTTCGTCTCGTCGCTGGCGGCGAGCACCAGGCGGTCGGTGATGTCCCACGCCTCGAGCCATTTGCCGTCCTTCGGCTCGCGGAAGACCTGCTCGTCGAGGCCCGGCTCGGTGAGCGACGCGCCCGACGCGATGGCGGCCGCGACCGGCGCGTTATGGAAATGCTGCGCGATGTTGCCGGCCTTCACCCGGCGCATGAGCTGGTACAGGCGCAGGTCCTGCAGCGCCGCCCGGTGCGCGGCGATGCGCTGCTTCTCGATGAATTCCGGATCGTCGTGGAAGCTGAGGTCGAGGTTCAGGCTGCCGTCCTTCGCCGAGAAGAACGGCCAGAACCTCTCGCTCTCGAGCGCCTTGGAATTGTTCCGCACGTCGTTGCCGGGGAAGAAGGCGAGCAGCACCATGTCGGGCGAATAGGCCCACACGCGGCTTCGCAGCGTCAGCAATTCGTTCGCGGTGCCGAAGCCGGACACGCCGAAGTTGATCGTCTCGACCTGCCGGCCGCCGCCGAAGCCGCAGCTCTCCAGGCGCTTCGGCAGCAGCGCCCAGAATGCGTTGTCCATCTCCACCTGCATCGCCTCGGCGTAGGAGTCGCCGAGGACGGCGATGCGATACGTGCCCGCGGGCTTCGCCACGGCGTGCTCGCGGTCGCGCAGCCCATGGCTGTTGATCTTCACGTACGCGCGCCCCTCGTCCTTCTGCCAGCCCTGCATGCCCGGGCGCAGCGCCGTGCCGGTGAGCGCATCGGGCTGCCAGAAGTTCGGGTAGGAGAAGCCGATCAGGCGCAGCGCGCCCTCGGCGAGCACCAGCGCGAGCGCGATGGCGCCGAGGACGATCGCCGCATTCAGGGCGAAGCGCTTAGTCGAGCTCGAATTTGTGCTCATAGTTCTGCTTCAGCGCGGGGTTCTGGGCTTCCTTGCGCAGGAAGCAGTTGCCGACCGCCAGGGTCTCGATCTGCGTGCCCATGAAGCAGCGGAACGCGTCCTCCGGGCTGCCGACGATCGGCTCGCCGCGCACGTTGAAGCT
>DATDCR010000200.1:0-14948 GCA_036524215.1 Burkholderiales bacterium | reverse complement strand
GCGGCCGCGATCTTCTTGCAGTCGTCGAGGGTCAGCATCGGTCTTTGCTTCATTTATGCAGGGCCTTTTTTATTTGCTCCAGTGCGCCGGGATCTTCGATGGTGGTGAGGTCGCCCGGGTCGCGCCCTTCGGCGAGCGCCTGGATCGAGCGCCGCAGGGTCTTGCCGGAGCGGGTCTTCGGCAGCAGCGTGACGAAATGCACCGCTCGCGGACGCGCGATGGCGCCGAGCTGCCGGTCGACGGTCTGCATCACCTCATCCGCGGTGGTGTTCTTCGCCGCATCCTTCAGGACCGCGAAGGCGAGCGGCATCTGGCCCTTCAGCTCATCGGCCACGCCGACCACGGCGCATTCCGCCACGTTGGGATGCATGTTCACGGCCTCCTCGATTTCGCGCGTGCCGAGCCGGTGCCCGGCGACGTTGATCACGTCGTCGGTGCGCCCGAGGATGAAGTAGTAGCCGTCCTTGTCGCGGATGCCCCAGTCGAAGGTCGAATAGATGAGCTGATTCCTGAAGTCCTTGAAGTACGTGTTGACGAAGCGCTCGTCGTCCCCCCAGACCGTCGACATGCAGCCGGGCGGAAGCGGCGGCGCGATCGTCACCACGCCTTTCTCGCCGTCCGCCACCGGCTGCCCGGTCTGCTCGTGCAAAAGGCGCACATCGTAGCCGTAGACCGGAAAGCTCGGCGAGCCCATCTTGATCGGCGTCTTGTCGACGCCCGGATGCGCCGACAGCAGCGGCCAGCCGGTCTCGGTCTGCCAGTAATGGTCGATCACCGGGCGGCCGAGCGAGGCCGTGATCCACTGGTGGGTAGGCTCGTCGAGCGGCTCGCCGGCGAGGAACAGATGCTTGAGCGAGGAGACGTCGTACTTGCGCAGGAACGAGACGTCGTGCTTTTTCAGCACCCGGATCGCCGTCGGCGCCGAAAACATCACCGACACCTTGTAGTCCTGCACGAGCTTCCACCAGATGCCGGCATCCGGGCGGATCGGCACGCCTTCGTACATCAGCGTCGTCATGCCCGCGATCAGCGGCGCGTAGATGATGTACGAGTGGCCGACCACCCAGCCGATGTCGGAGGTCGTGAACATCGTCTCGCCGGCTTCGCCGCAGAAGATGTGCTTCATCGACGAGGCGAGCGCGACCGCGTAGCCGCCGACATCGCGCTGCACGCCTTTCGGATGGCCGGTGGTGCCCGAGGTGTACAGGATGTACGAAGGCTGGTTCGATTCCATCCACGCGCACGCGACCGAGGCGCCCTTGAAGTCCTTGGCGAGCGTCGCCCAGTCGACGTCGCGCCCGGCAACGCTCGGCATGTTGGCATCGAGCCCGCGGCGGAAGATGAGCACCTTCTTCGGCGGATGCTTGGCGAGCTTGAGCGACTCGTCGACCAGCGCCTTGTAGAGCACGCTCTTGCCCATGCGGCTGCCGCCGTCCGCGGTGAGCATCAGCGCCGGCCGCGCATCGTCGATGCGCGCGGCGAGGCTCGCCGCCGCGAAGCCGCCGAATACCACGGAGTGGATCGCACCCAGGCGCGCGCAGGCGAGCATCGCGAAGGCCGCCTCCGGGATCATCGGCATGTAGATGATCACGCGATCGCCGCGCTTGACGCCCAGAGAATGCATCATCGCCGCGACGCGGTTCACCTCGGTGTGCAGCTCCCGATAGGTGAAGCTGCGCGTCTCGTCGACCTCGGTGGAGACCCAGACCAGCGCCTTCTGGTCGCCGCGATCCGCAAGGTGGCGGTCGATCGCGTTGTGGCACAGGTTGGTCTCGCCGCCGACGAACCATCTGGCGAACGGCGGCCGGGAATAGTCGAGCACCTGGCCGAAGGGCTTGTGCCAGTCGATGAGCCGGGCCTGGTCGCGCCAGAAACCCTCGCGGTCGTCGATCGAGCGGCGGTGGAAGGACTGGTAGGGCGTCATTCGCTCAGGTCCACGACGATGCGGCGCGTGATCTTCGCGTTGATGAAATCATCGAACACGCCGGGCAGCTCGCGCAGCGGGATGGTGCGGCACATCTCCTTCAGGAGCGCCGGCTTGAGGTCGGTCGCGAGCCGGCGCCATACGGTGTCCTGCACATCGGCGGAGCCGCTGCCCGAGTTGATGCCGAGGAGCCGCACGCCGCGCAGGATGAACGGCATCACGGTGGTATTGAGGCTCGCGCTCGCGGCGAGGCCGATCGAAGCGATGACGCCGTTGTCCTTCATGGTGCTCGCGATCCACGCCAGCACGTCGCCGCCCAGGTTGTCGACCGCGCCGGCCCAGGTGGCCTTGTCGAGCGGCTTGATCTTCTGCAGGTTGAGGCTCTGGCGCAGCAGGATTTCCTTCGCGCCGAGCTTTTTCAGCCAGTCGGCTTCGCTCTCCTTGCCGGTCAGCGCGACCACGTGATAGCCGGCGCGCGCGAGCGCCGCGACGGCAATCGAGCCGACGCCGCCGGTGGCGCCGTCCACGATGACCGGCCCGTTGCCCGGCTTCAGGCCGTCGTGCTCCATGCGCACGATGCCGATGCCGGCGGTGTAGCCGGCGGTGCCGAAGGCCATCGCTTCCCAGAGCGACATGCCCTGCGGCACCTTGGTGATCCAGTTGCCGTTGACGCGGGCGAACGCCGCATATCCGCCGTCGTTCGAGACGCCGACGAATTCGCCGCTCACGGTCAGTACCGCATCGCCCTTCTTGTAGCGCGGATCGCTCGATGACACCACGGTGCCGGCAAAGTCGATGCCGCCGATGCACGACGGGCGGCGCAGGATCTTGCCCTTGCCGGTGACGGCGAGCGCGTCCTTGTAGTTCACGCTCGAGTACGCGACGCGCACCAGGACATCGCCGGGATCGAGCTGGTCGACGGTGTAATCGACGAATTCGGCCTTGATCTTGCGATCCGGCATCTCCGTCAGCTTGTAGGCCTTGAAGCTTTCCATGCGCTTTTCCTTTACTCGGGCTTGATGCCCGCCTGCTTCACCACTCGTGTCCACTTCGCCGTCTCGGCGCCGATGAAATCGCCGAACGCGGCCGGCGTCATGCGCAGGACATCGCCGCCTTCCGCCTGGAAGCGCTTGCGCATCTCCGGCGATTCGAGCACTGCGTCGATGTCGTGCTGCAGCCGGCCGAGGACAGCGGGCGGCGTTCCGGCCGGCGCCAGGATGCCCCACCAGTTGTCGGCCTCGTAACCCGGCACGCCGGCTTCCGAGAGGGTCGGCACGTCGGGGAGCGCGCTGCTGCGTTTCGCGCCGCCGACGCCGAGCGCCTTGAGCTTTCCCGAGCGGATGTGCGGCAGCATCTGGATCAGGCTGCCGAGGTTCATCTGCACCTGGCCCGCGAGAAGATCGGTCAGCGCCGGGCCGCCTCCCTTGTACTGCACGATGACGAAGTCGATGCCGGCCTGCAGCCGGAAGAGCTCCGTGGCGAGATGCTGGAAGCTGCCGATGCCCGCGGCGGCCGCGTTGAGCTCGCCGGGCTTGCGCTTCGCGAGCGCGATCAGCTCGCCGAGGGAACTGGCCGGCGATGCCGCCGGCACGCAGAGCACTGCCGGACCGGTGCCGAGCATGCTCACCGGCGCGAACGCTTTCAGCGCGTCTTGCGGGATACGGCCGAGGCCGATGTTCATCGGCAGCGAGACGGAGATGAGCAGCAGCGTGTAGCCGTCGGCGGGCGCCTTCGCAGCGGCATCGATGCCGATCGCGCCGCCCGCGCCGCCGCGGTTGTCGATGACCACGCCCTGCCCCAGGCGCTCGGCGAGCTGGTTGGAGATCGAGCGCCCGACCACGTCGTTCGAGCCGCCGGGAGGAAACGGGATGATCATGCGCACCGGCTTGGTCGGATAGGCCTGCGCGTGCGCCAGCGCGGCGGCCGCCGTCAGAAGGATGGCGAACAGGAGCCTCATCGCCATATTCTTGCACCGGCCATCCCGGAAATGGCCGAACTGCGCCGGGACTTTCGCTAGCTGCGCGGGTTTCCGCGTCGCAGCGGCGCCAGCAGATCGATAAGGTCGGCGGGCTCGCAGGGCTTGAGCAGGTGGTGGTCGAAGCCGACCTGCTGGGCGACCAGCCTGTCCGGCGTCTCCCGCCAGAAGCCCGAGATGGCGATGAGCAGGGGGCGGCGCTCGTCCACGAAGGAATGGCGGATCGCCTGGGCGATGGCATAGCCGCTGACACCGGGGATCGCGATGTCGCAGATCAGGGCATCCGGACGCAGGACGCGCACCGCCGGCAGGACTTCTTTCCCGCTGTAGACACCATGTGCGACGTGTCCCTCGTCGCGCAGGATCGCCATCAGCAATGCGACCGTATCGCGCTCGTCGTCGGCGATGAGGATGCGCAGCGGCGTCGCGGTGATGCGGCGCTTCCTCGTCGCCTGGAGTTGCGACTGCGGCGTCATGGCGGTAACGCTAGCATTCGCTGCGCCGCACGCCTGTCGCGAAAGCCGGGGTTCTGCTGTCATCCCGCCGTGACGGGGGAATACGGACGGCCTTACTGGCGCCGTTCGGTCCGCAGGTATTCGACCGACTGCATCTCGTACAGCCGGCTCACCGTGCGCTGGAACTCCGCCGCGTGCTCCCCCGCCGTGAAGAGCTCTTCGGGCTCCGCCGCCGCCGAAGCGACCAGGTTGACCCGGTCGTCGTAGAGGACATCGACCAGCCAGGTAAAGCGCCGCGCGGCGTCCGAGCTCTTCGGCGACATGCGCGGAATGCCGGAAAGCATGACCGTGTGGAAGCGCCGCGCAAGGTCGACATAGTCGGCGTAGGAGCGCGGACCGGCGCACAGGTGCTCGAAATCGAACCACGCCAGGCCGCCGGCCCGCTTGCGGTACGGGATGATGCGTCCCTCGACATCGAGCGGATGCTTCTCCTCCTCGACGTCCCTCAGCTCGTCGAAGATGCGCCGCAGCGGCTCGTCCGTGCCGACGTGATACACCTTCAGCTTCTCCATCTTCAGCCGCCGGTAGTCGGTGCCGTTGTCCACCGGAACGACGTCCAGGCGCTCCTTGATGAACTCGACGGCCGGCAGGAAGCGCTCGCGGTGCAGGCCGTTCGGGTACAGGCCGTCGGGCGGATAGTTCGAGGTCATGACGAACTCGACGCCGCGCGCCATCACCTGCTCGAGGAAGCGCCCCAGGATCATGGCGTCGGCGATGTCGGCGACGTGGAACTCGTCGAAGCAGATGAGCCGATGCCTTCTCGCCGTCCTTTCGGCCACCGCCGCCAGCGGATCTTGCGTTCCCCGCAGCTCGTCGAGCTCGCGATGGATCTCGCGCATGAAATGATGGAAGTGCACCCGCCGCTTGCGCACCAGCGGCACGCAGAGGAAGAACGCATCCATCAGGAAGCTCTTGCCGCGCCCGACGGGCCCCCACAGGTACACGCCCTTCGGCAACGCCGGCTTGACGAGCAGGCGCTTGAGCGCGTTGTTGCGCTTCTTCTTGTAGGCGCTCCATTCCTCGTACAGCCGCTGCAGCCGCTCCACCGCGCGCCATTGCGACGGGTCGGAGACGAATCCGCGCTTGGCTAGGCTCTGCTCATAGAGGGCGACGACATCCTGCGTCATCCGTGCATCGAACCGCGCATTTCAGCCATTGAGCGCGCGCTTGTCCACGGCGAGCGCGGCTTCGCGCATGACTTCCGACATCGAAGGATGCGCGTGGCAGATGCGGGCGATATCTTCCGCCGACGCGCCGAATTCCATCGCCACTACGGCCTCGGAGATGAGCTCGCTCGCCAGGCTGCCGATGGCGTGCACGCCCAGGATGCGGTCGCTGCGGGCATCCGCCAGGATCTTGACGAAGCCTTCCGGCTCCTCGCGCGAAAGCGCGCGACCGTTGTACGCAAAGGGGAAGCGGCCCGCCTTGTAGGCCACGCCCTCGGCCTTGAGCTGCTGCTCGGTCTTGCCGACCCAGGCGATTTCCGGCGCGGTGTAGATCACCCAGGGGATGGCGTCGTAGTTCACGTGCCCGTGCTGCCCGGCGATGATCTCGGCGACCATCACGCCCTCGTCTTCCCCCTTGTGCGCGAGCATCGGCCCGCGCACCACATCCCCGACCGCGTACATCCGCGGCAGCACCGTACGGCAGTTCTTGTCGACCTCGATGAAGCCGCGGGAATCGATCTTCAAGCCGACGTTCTGGGCGCCCAGGTCCTCGGTATTCGGCACGCGACCGACCGAAACGACGAGCCGGTCGCATTCAAAGGTTTTACTTGAACCATCCTGCGCAGTATATTGAATTGACACACCTTTCTTTGATTGCTTCACCTCGCCGATCTTGACGCCCAGCTCGATATCCAGTCCCTGCAGCTTGGTGAAGACCTTCCACGCCTCCTGGGCCACGGTTTCGTCCGCTGCGCCCAGGAAACCGGGCAGCGCCTCGAGCACCTTCACTTTTGAGCCGAGCCGGCGCCAGACGCTGCCGAGCTCGAGGCCGATGACGCCCGCCCCGATGACCCCCAGCCGCTCGGGCACCGAGTCGAAGGCCAGGGCGCCCTCGTTATCGCAGATGACCTTGTTGTCGACGGGAATGCCGGGAAGGTGGCGGGCCTTCGAGCCGGTGGCGATGATGACGTTCTTCGCCTCCACGGTTTCCTTTTCCACTTCGATCTTCCAGGTGGTGCCGCCGGCGAGGAGCCGGCCATGGCCCTGCAGCCAGGTCACCTTGTTCTTCTTGAAGAGGCCGGCGATGCCGCCCGTCATCTTGCCGACGATGCGGTCCTTGCGCTCGAGCATGGTGCGCAGGTCGAACTTCACCCCCGAGGCGCTGATGCCGTGCGCCTTGAACTGGTGCGTCACGCGCTCATAGTTCTCGGAGGACTCGAGCAGCGCCTTGGAAGGAATGCAGCCGACGTTGAGGCAGGTGCCGCCGAGCACGTAGTCGCCTTTGGGCGTCTTCCACTTCTCGATGCAGGCGCTCGAGAGGCCGAGCTGGGCGCAGCGGATGGCCGCGATATAGCCGGCGGGGCCGGCGCCGATCACCACCACGTCGAAGGACTTCATCTCAGATCTCGAGGATGAGCCGCGCCGGGTCTTCCAGCGCGTCCTTGACCGCCACGAGGAACAGCACGGCCTCGCGGCCATCGATGATGCGATGGTCGTACGACAGCGCGAGGTAGTTCATCGGCCGCACCACGACCTCGCCGTTCTCGACCACCGCACGCTCCTTCGTCGCATGCACGCCGAGGATCGCCGACTGCGGCGGGTTGATGATCGGCGTGGAAAGCATGGAGCCGAACACCCCGCCGTTCGAGATCGAGAAGGTGCCGCCGGTGAGCTCCTCGAGCGTGAGCTTGCCGTCCTGGGCGCGCTTGCCGAACTCGCCGATCCTCTTCTCGATGTCGGCGAAGCTCATTCGGTCGGCGTCGCGCAGGATCGGCACCACCAGCCCGCGCGGACTGCCGACCGCTACGCCGATGTCGAAATAGCCGTGGTAGACGATGTCCGCGCCGTCGATCGAGGCGTTCACCACCGGGAAGCGCTTCAGCGCGTGCACGGCCGCCTTCACGAAGAAGGACATGAAGCCGAGGCGCGCGCCGTGCTCCTTCTCGAAGCGCTCCTGGTACTTCTTGCGCATCTCCATCACCGGCTGCATGTTGACTTCGTTGAAGGTGGTGAGGATCGCCGCCGTCGATTGCGACTGGACCAGGCGCTCGGCCACGCGCTGGCGCAGGCGCGACATCGGCACGCGCTGCTCGGGACGGCCCGAAAGCATCTGATCGATGTTGACCGGGCTTGGCGGCTGCTGCAGCGCCGGGCGGGCCTGGGGCTGCGCAGCCGGCTGCGGCGGCTGGGCCTGCGGCTTCGCCAGGTGTTCAAGCACATCGCCCTTCGTCACCCGCCCGTCGCGCCCCGTGCCGAGGAGCTTGGCGGTATCGACGCCCTGCTCTGCGGCCAGCTTCTGCGCCGCGGGCATGACTGGCGGTTTTGCTTTTTCGGCCTGCGTTTCCTTCTTGGCGGGAGCCGCAGCGGCAGCGGCCTTTGCCTCGGTGTCGATCTGGGCGATCACGTCGCCGGAGCCGACGGAATCGCGCGCGTTCTTCAGGATCTTCACCAGCACGCCGTCGGCCGGCGCCGGCAGCTCGAGCACGACCTTGTCGGTCTCGATGTCGATCAGGTTCTCGTCGCGGGAGACTGGCTCGCCTTCCTTCTTGTGCCAGTCGAGGAGGGTCGCTTCCGAGACGGACTCGGATAGCTGCGGCACCTTGACTTCGATGATCATCACTGCTCCCGTTCAGTTTTTCCCCGGCTTCGGCTGAGCTTCCACCGGGTTATGAAAAACCAGCGAGTAACTCGCCGGGGGACTGCTGGGTGTTACTTGTACCGGCCGAAAGCCTGTTCGACCAGCGCCTTCTGGCTCTCGTTGTGCCGCGCCGCGTATCCGCTCGCGGGTGACGCCGAGGCCGGCCGGCCCGCATAGTACAGCTTCTGGTCGTCGCGCATGTTTCCCGCAGGTAATGCGCCGTCTGGTACCAGGCGCCCTGGTTCTGCGGCTCTTCCTGGCACCACACGACCTCGGCGGCACCCGGATAGCGCTTCACCTCGGCCTGGAACTGCTTGTGCGGGAAGGGATAGAGCTGCTCGACGCGGATCAGCGCGACGTCCGCGCGCTGCGCCTCGGCGCGCTTCGCGGCGAGGTCGTAATAGACCTTGCCGCAGCAGGCCACGATGCGCCTGACCGCCTTCTCGTCGAGATTCGCGCTGTCGGGAATGACGGTCTGGAACGAGCCATGGGCGAAATCCTGGATCGGCGAGGCGGCTTCCTTCTTGCGAAGGAGCGATTTCGGCGTCATCACGACCAGGGGCTTGCGGAAGGGCCGCAGCATCTGCCGGCGCAGAAGATGGAACACCTGCGCGGCATTGCTCGGCACGCAGACCTGCATGTTGTGCTCGGCGCAAAGCTGGAGATAACGCTCGAGGCGGGCCGAGCTGTGCTCCGGGCCTTGTCCCTCGTAGCCGTGCGGCAGGAACAGGGCGAGGCCGCAGACGCGTCCCCACTTCGTCTCGCCGGAGGAGATGAACTGGTCGATCACGACCTGCGCGCCGTTCGCGAAGTCGCCGAACTGGCCTTCCCAGATGACGAGCGCGTTGGGCTCGGCGGTCGAGAACCCATACTCGAAGCCGAGCACCGCCTCCTCCGAGAGGACCGAGTCGATGACGACGAAGTCGCCCTGGTCCTTGGAAATGTTCTGCAGCGGGACGTAGATCCCTTCGTCCCAGCGCTCGCGCTCCTGGTCGTGCAGCACCGCGTGGCGGTGCGCAAAGGTGCCGCGGCCCGAGTCCTGGCCGGAAATGCGCACGTCGTAGCCGTTGGAAAGGAGCGACGCATAGGCGAGCGTCTCCGCCATGCCCCAGTCGACCGGCAGCTTGCCCGCGGCCATCTGCCTGCGCGCCTCGATGACGCGCGCCACGGTCGAATGCAGCTTGAAGCCGGGCGGTACGGTGGTCAGCGGCTCCGCCAGGCGCTGGATTTCATTCAGGGGAATATGCGTGTCGGCGGCATCGGTCCACCTGGAGTTCAGGAACGGCGCCCAATCGACCGCGAACTTGCTCTTGAAGTTGGACAGCACCGGGCTCACCGTCTGCTGCCCGGCGTCCAGCGTCTCGCGATAGCGCTTGATGATCGCTTCGGGCTCCTCGCCGCCGACCACCGATTGCGTCACCAGCTTGTCCGCGTAGAGCTTGCGCGTGCCCGGATGCTGCGTGATCTTCTTGTACAT
Organism: Burkholderiales bacterium; assembly: GCA_036524215.1. Classification (GTDB taxonomy): domain Bacteria; phylum Pseudomonadota; class Gammaproteobacteria; order Burkholderiales; family SG8-39; genus SCGC-AG-212-J23. Next base: position 5,253 of record DATDCR010000200.1, on the reverse strand, counting down.
CAGCGGCTGGGTAATGAACGGCTCGTCCTGCTCGTTGTGGCCGAGCTTGCGGAAGCACACGATGTCGATCACCACATCCTTGTGGAACGTCTGCCGGTAGTCGAGCGCGAGCTGCGTCACGAACAGCACCGCTTCCGGGTCGTCGCCGTTGACATGGAAGATCGGCGCCTCGACCATCTTCGCCACGTCCGTGCAGTAGATCGTCGAGCGAGCGTCGCGCGGATCGGAGGTGGTGAAGCCGATCTGGTTGTTGACGATGATGTGCACCGTGCCGCCGGTGCCGTAGCCGCGCGTGCCCGACAGGTTGAGCGTTTCCATCACCACGCCCTGCCCGGCGAACGCGGCATCGCCGTGCACGAGGATCGGCAGCACCTGGTCGCCAGTCTTGTCGTCGCGCCGGCGCTGGCGCGCGCGCACCGAGCCTTCGACCACCGGATTGACGATCTCCAGGTGCGACGGGTTGAAGGCGAGCGAAAGATGCACCGGCCCGCCCGGGGTCGAGATGTCGGACGAGAAGCCGTTGTGGTACTTGACGTCGCCGGAGGGCAGCTCCTGCGCGCCCTTGCCCTCGAACTCGAGAAACAGGTCCTTCGGCATCTTGCCGAGCACGTTCACCAGCACGTTCAGGCGCCCGCGATGCGCCATGCCGATGACGATCTCCTGCACGCCGACGCTGCCCGCGCGCATGATCAGCTCGTCGATGCAGGGAATCAGGCTCTCGCCGCCCTCGAGCGAGAAACGCTTCTGGCCGACATACTTGGTGTGGAGGTAGCGCTCGAGATGCTCGGCTTCGGTGAGCTTCTGCAGCAGCCGCTTCTGCTGCTCCTGCGAGAGCGGCGGCACGCCGCGCACCGGCTCGACCTTCTCCTGGATCCACTGCCGCTGGCCGCGGTCGGAGATGAACATGTACTCGAAGCCGATGTTGCGGCAGTAGGTGTCGCGCAGCGCCTGCAGCAGGTTGCGCAGCGTCGTTCGATCGAGCCCGACGAACGAGCCGGCGTTGACGGTCTGGTCGAGGTCGGCTTCCGTCAGGTCGTAGAAGCCGGGCTCGAGCTCCGGCTGGTGCGGGCGCGCCATGCGCTTGAGCGGATCGACCGTTGCCCAGCGCGAGCCGGAGATGCGGTAGGCGGTGACGAGAAGGAGCGCCGCGACCTGCAGGCGCTCGGGCGTGACCGGCTCCGCCGCGCGGGCCTGCGCCTGCGATCCGAGCAGGCCCGCCCTCGCCCGCTGCACGAACGACTCTTCGACCGGCGCGCGCGCGATGTCCTTCACCGCACTGCCGGGAAGGACCTGCATGCGGTCGAAGTAATCGCGCCACTCGTCGGGCACCGACTGCGGATTGACCAGGTATTTCTCGTACAGGTCCTCGATGAACGGCGCGTTGCCGCCGAAGAGGTAGGAGTTGTCGAGGAACTGGCGCATCACGGTCATGGGTCGGGTCCTGTGCTTCAGGCGAGCAATAGCCTAACCCGGCTCGGGGCCGGGTTCCAAACTGCGAGTCTGGGGCGGGTTCGCTACCTCTTGTCGAGCGGCTTCACTTCCCGCTTCGTGGCGCCCTTGTAGAGCTGCCGCGGGCGGCCGATCTTGTACTCCGGATCGGAGATCATCTCCTGCCACTGCGCGATCCAGCCGACGGTGCGCGCGAGCGAGAAGATGCAGGTGAACATGGCCACCGGGATGCCGAGCGCGCGCTGCACGATGCCGGAATAGAAGTCGACGTTCGGGTAGAGCTTGCGCGAGACGAAGTAGTCGTCTTCCAGGGCGATCTTCTCCAGCGCCACGGCGAGCTTGAACAGGCGGTCGTTGTGCAGGCCGAGCTCGTTCAGGACCTCGTGGCAGGTCTCGCGCATCAGCTTGGCGCGCGGATCGTAGTTCTTGTAGACGCGATGCCCGAAGCCCATCAGCCGCACGCCGGAGTTCTTGTCCTTCACCTTCCTGATGAACTCGCCGACCTTCGACGCGTCGCCGATCTCTTCGAGCATCTCGAGGCAGGCCTCGTTCGCGCCACCATGCGCCGGGCCCCACAGGCAGGCGATGCCGGCAGCGATGCAGGCATACGGGTTCGCGCCCGAAGAGCCGGACAGCCGTACGGTGGAGGTCGAGGCGTTCTGCTCGTGATCGGCGTGCAGGATGAAGATGCGGTCGAGCGCCCGCACCAGCACCGGGTTCACCTTGTACTCCTCGGTCGGCACGGCGAACATCATGCGCATGAAGTTGGCGGTGTAGGACAGGTCGTTCTTCGGGTAGACGAACGGCTGGCCGATCGAATACTTGTAGGACATCGCCACGATCGTCGGCATCTTGGCGATCAGGCGGAACGCCGAGATCGTGCGGTGCTGGGGGTCGCTGATGTCGAGCGCGTCGTGATAGAAGGCCGACAGCGCGCCGACCACGCCGACCATCACCGCCATCGGGTGCGCGTCGCGGCGGAACCCCTGGTAGAGGCGCGCCAGCTGCTCGTGCACCATGGTGTGGTGCGTGACGATGTTGACGAACTCTTCCTTCTCGCTCTTGTTCGGCAGCTCGCCGTGCAGCAGCAGGTAGCACACCTCGAGGAAATCGCAGTGCTGCGCGAGCTGCTCGATCGGGTAGCCGCGATAGAGCAGCACGCCGGCGTCGCCGTCGATGTACGTGATGGTCGAGCTGCAGCTGGCCGTCGACAGGAACCCCGGGTCGTAGGTGAACATGCCCGACTTGCCGTACAGGGTGCGGATGTCGATGACGTCGGGCCCGGTGCTGCCGGGCAGAACCGGGAAGTCGAGGCTTTTGCCGTCGGGCAGCTTGAGCGTGGCAGTCTTGTCGGCCATGGCAGTTCCTTCTACGAAGCGCGCAGGCGCGCGACTACGTCCTTCAGGTGGGGATCATAGTCTTCACTGCGCCCGGCAACGATGTCCCACAAGTCGTTGTCGGGCAGGTCGAGCAGCGCGTTGAGGCGGACCACTTCCTCCCCTTGCGGGGGCGTTCGCTCGAGGAACCTCTGCAGCACGATGTCGAGCTCGAGCAGGCCGCGGCGGCACTTCCATTTCAGCCGGTCGCGCTCGACGCGCTCCATCAGATGGCCCGCTTGACCAAGAGATCCTTGATGTGGTTGATCGCTTTGGTGGGGTTCAGGCTCTTCGGGCACACATCTACGCAATTCATGATGGTGTGGCAGCGGAACAGGCGATACGGGTCGTTCAGGTCGTCGAGGCGCTGGCTCGTCACCTGGTCGCGCGTATCGGCGATGAAGCGGTAGGCCTGCAGCAGCCCCGCGGGACCGACGAACTTGTCCGGGTTCCACCAGAACGAGGGGCACGAAGTCGAGCAGCAGGCGCACAGGATGCACTCGTAGAGGCCGTTCAGGTGCTCGCGGTCCTCGGGCGACTGCAGCCGCTCGCGCTCGGGCGGCGGGTCGTTGTTGACGACGTACGGCTTGATCGAGTGGTACTGCTTGAAGAACTGCGTCATGTCGACGATCAGGTCGCGCACCACGGGCAGCCCCGGCAGCGGCCGCAGGGTCACGTGGTCGGGCAGATCGGCGATCTTGGTGATGCAGGCCAGCTGGTTCTTGCCGTTGATGTTGATGGCGTCGGAGCCGCACACGCCCTCGCGGCAGGAGCGCCGGAAGGAAAGCGTGTCGTCCTGCGCCTTCGCTTTCACCATTGCGTCGAGCAGCATGCGGTCGCCGCCGTCGAGCTTGACGTCGTAGTCCTGGTAACGCGGCGCCGCGTCCTTGTCCGGGTCGTAGCGGTAGATCGTCAGTTTCATCTCAATACGTGCGTACTTTGGGCTCGATGGTCGGCACGGTCAGCGGCCGCAGATGCACGGGCTTGTAGTCGAGCCGGTTGCCTTCCTTGTACCACAGCGTGTGCTTCATCCAGTTCTTATCGTCGCGCTCCGGGAAGTCGGCGCGCGCCTGCGCGCCGCGGCTTTCCTTGCGCGCCTCGGCCGAGACGATCGTGGCGAGCGCCGTTTCCGCCAGGTTCTCGAGCTCGAGCGCTTCCACGCGCGCCGTGTTGTAGACCTTGGACTTGTCGGCGATGTAGGTGCGCTGCACGCGCTGCGCGATCTCCTTCATCTTCTGCACGCCGGCGATCAGGTCCTCGGGGAAGCGGAACACGCCGCAATGCGCCTGCATCGTGCGGCGCAGGTCGGTGAGCACGTCCGCGACCCGCTCGCCCGAGCTCGCCGAGTCCAGGCGCGCGAGGCGTGCGAGCGACTGCTCGCCCGCGTCCTTCGGCAGGTTGCGGTGCGGACTGGGCTGCGCGCGGATGTCCTTGATGATCTGCTCGCCGGAGGACTTGCCGAACACCACCAGGTCGAGCAGCGAATTGCAGCCCAGCCGGTTGCCGCCGTGCACGGACACGCAGGAGCACTCGCCGGAAGCGTAAAGGCCCGGCACGATGCCTTCCTTGCTCGCGCCCTCCGGCGCCACCACCTGCCCCATGTAATTCGCCGGGATGCCGCCCATCTGGTAGTGCGCGGTGGGGACCACCGGGATCGGCTCGCGCACCGGGTCGGTATTGGCGAACTTGATCGAGATCTCGCGAATCCCCGGCAGGCGCTGGTTGATGACTTCCGGCCCGAGGTGATCCAGCTTCAGGAGCACGTGGTCGCCGTGCTCGCCGCAGCCGCGCCCTTCCTTGATCTCGGTCGTCATGGCGCGCGACACCACGTCGCGGCTGGCGAGATCCTTGGCGTTCGGTGCGTAGCGCTCCATGAAACGCTCGCCGTTCTTGTTGAGCAGGTAGCCGCCTTCGCCCCTCACCCCTTCGGTGATCAGCACGCCGGCGCCGTACACGCCGGTCGGATGGAATTGGTAGAACTCCATGTCCTGCAGCGGCAGGCCGGCGCGCGCGGCCATGCCGAGGCCGTCGCCGGTATTGATGAACGCGTTGGTCGAGCTGAAGAACATGCGGCCCGAGCCGCCGGTGGCGAGGAGCGTCGCTTTCGCCTGCAGGAGGAAGACTTCGCCCGTCTCCATCTCGAGCGCCGTGACGCCGATGACCGCGCCGTCCTGGGGATCGCGCACCAGTTGTGGATGGAGCGCGCGTCGAAGTTGAAGCTGCCCACCGTGCACCAGGTGTCGTCCACCACGGCCGTCTTCGAGTGCAGAATGCCGCCGCGCCACTCGTAGATCTCGATACCGTCCTCGAGCAGCCGCTCGTACAGGTGGCGGCTGGCAAGCTGCGTGACGCGCACGTCGGAGTCGCGCGGCACGATCACGCGCACCTTCACGCCGCGCGACGCGGCGCGGGCCAACGCACGGCGCAC
>DATDCR010000199.1:0-3967 GCA_036524215.1 Burkholderiales bacterium | reverse complement strand
CCCGGCGGCAAGCCGCAGGGCAACTTCTCGCGCAACAAGCCGCGCGGCGGCAAGGGACGAGGTCGCCGTTAAGGCGCTGCGGCTGGCGCTTGCGCTCTTTGCCGTGAGCGTGGCGGCGTACGCGCGCGCCGACCTCGGCGTCAATGTCTACGGCCTGTCCTACCACCTCAATCACGACAAGGCGCGCGAGCTGCGCATCGACAACCAGTTCAACCCGGGCCTCGGCGTGCGCCTGCGCGCGCAACGCGAGGCTTGGGACTGGATCGGCGACGCCGGCTTCTATCACGACTCCGGCCGCAATACGGCGAGCATCGCGGGCGGCGGCGCCCTGTGGCACGCCACGCAGCGCCTGCGCCTCGGCGGCGCGGCGGTGATCTTCCACAGCAACACCTACAACCACGGCAAGGCGTTCATCACGCCGCTGCCGCTCGCGGCCTACGAGCTCGGTCCGGTCACGCTCAATGCCTTCTTCACGCCGAAGCTGCGCGAATTGAATGACGTCAATACCTTCGGCCTCTGGGCGACGATCTGGCTGCGATAAGCTGCCCTAGAAAGCAAGCCGGGCGGCGAAGTCGACCCCCAGCGTCTTGGCTTTGGCAAAGGGCAAAGCGCTGGTGGTAAGCCCGAGTTGCAGCCACCGATAGCCGATCCCTAGCTCTGCCGCGCGGAACCGTAGGTCGTAGCCGGCGCGCAGCTGGATGCCCTGCGGCACCCCGCTGGCGACGCCGAGGCGGGGAAAATGGATGCCATGCAGGTAATGATCGGCGAGCTCCAGGCGCCCCGCCGCGAATGGAATCGAAGCGAGCACGGACTGCTTGATCGGCAAGGTCTCTGCGAAGTCGACCCTGATCATCCGGCCGCTTGGTAGGCTGCCGGCGAACACTGTCCTGCCGCTCAGGGTCATCTCCGGAATGCTTTGCCAGTGCATCCGGCTGAGCGCATCGATCGCCATCCACTCGAAGCGCAATCCGTCGGCCCGCGTGAGCTGAAGACCGAGATCGGCGCTGTAGCCGTCGCCGCGCGGATCGCCGCTTTGGAACGCCGGCGCGAAGCCCTTTGCGACGGTGTCGATGTTGCTGTCGTCTCGCACCCAGTCGATGGTCGCGTCGGCGTTCCTGCCGCCGGTGGCGAGCCCCGTACCCGAGACCGACTCGCGCCGCACCCGGCTGCCGCGCAGCAGGCTGCCGGCGATGCCCCAGTCGAGCCGCCATCCGGCAGCCACGGCATGCGAAAACGACTTGCCGAGCCGCAGACCTTCGGCCGAGAAGCCCTTCAGACGGAAATCGAGTACGTAACGTCGGCCGGTGTCGAAATCGCGATCCTGCCGGTCGGCGTTGAATGCGTCGAGCGAATCCTTGTGTGCCTCAGCGAACCACTCCTGGCGATAGATATAGGAAGCACGAAATCCTCGCCAGGAGGCGCCGGTTTCCGCGCGTGCCGAGACCAGGGCGATGTTTCGTCCCTGGCGTGGCGCGTAATCGCGTCCCCAGTCATCCTTGAACAGACGCGTCGCCGGCACGAAATCGCTGCCGATAAAGGCGTTCGCTTCGGCGAAGACAGTGGTGCCGGGCAGGCCGTGCGCCGGGTTGCTGCTTCCGACCGGATCTGCCGCAAGCGCCCCGCGCGTTGCGAGCGCGAGGGCAAGCGAGCAGGCGGTCGAGCGCTTCATCGCGCTACCAAAAAAACTGGCAGCCGTTGCAGCGGCTGCCAGTCGAGCGGAGCTCTAGCGGTTTCAGACGATCAGCAGGAACGTGCCATCGTCGAATGTCACCCGGTTGGTTCCAGGAGCGATGGTACCGATCTGCGTCGTGCCTGACTTCACGATCCCCGAGGTCGCGCCGTTTGCACGCGTCAGTTCCACGGTGATGCCGGACCCCGAGATGGTCAGCGTGTCGGGGTTCGTCGTGGTCGCGCCGCCAAGGGCAGCTCTGCCGCTGATGCTGATGATCATGCTCGTACCCTTGGTGTAACTCAGCGTGACGTCGGAGGACCACTCGGCGTTTCTCGCCAGCGTGAAGGTGACCTGGTAGACGTTCGTGGCGGTGGTCACCTTGCCGGTGAAGGTGGTCGTTCCGGTTTCGAAGTTCGTGCCGACCCTCGGCGCGGTGGCGTTGAACTGCGACCAGTTCGTGATGTGCCCGTCCAGCGTGCCCTTCAGGAACTCGCTCGCCGTTCCGTTCGCCATGTCGAAGACGGTGCCGACGAAGCTGGCGTGGGTCGGCATGGTTTGCGTGCCGCTCGCGTCCGTCGTCGGCGAATCGAAGGTCAGCGTCCCGTCGTACTTGAACGCGGCGGTCGTCAGGCTCAGGCTCGCCGAGAAGCCGACGAACTGCTCACCGGTGGTTGCGGTGGCGGGGCGCACGGCGAGCTTGGTGTCGGGCGCGAGCGCGTAGGTCGCGACCGCCGTGCCGTTGACCGATGCGCTTACCGTGCCCGACATCGCGACAATCATGTTGCCCGACGCATCGGTCGACTGCGACAGGCCGAGGTTCGTGAGCGTCACGATCTCGCCATTTCCGACGAAGCTGCCGTTCAGCGTCGCTGCCGTCAGCTGGCCGGTCGCGTCGGTCGTGAACGAGGCGGTGCCGGTGCGCGCGCCCGTGCTGTTGAAGACGCTATCGGACCAGTTGTACGGGGTGACGCTGCCGCTCGTCGTTCCCTTGCTGATGGTGAGCGTGTGCATCGCGAAAGGGACCGCGCCGGACGACTCGACGCTGTAGGAGCACGTGGCCTGCGTGGGCGTCGCCAGGGCGACGCGACAGCTGCCGCGATCGAAGGACGTCGAGTACCCGGTACCGTCGAAAGCGAGGCCCAGGGTGTCCTGTGTCTCGACGCTTCGAGAGAGGTTGCTGCCGGCCAATATGGCGAGCAGGTCGTTCGACAGGCCGGCGATGCGCCCATTCGCCCTGAAGTCCGCTTCCACGGCAGCGAGCTTGGTGTCGAGGAAACCGGTGTTTGTGCTGTTCGCAAGAGCGGTGACGTCGCTGCGCAGGTTCGTGAACAGCGTCACGGCAGTCTGTATGCCGCCCTGCACGTCAGGACTCGGCAAGGTCGTGCCATTGAGACGCTCGATCGCGGACTGTCCGCTATCGAGCAGCGCTCCCGTGCCGGCCGCATCGGCGAGCACTTCCGGCGCGACGACTGTCGTGTTCGTCGTCGCCAGCGTGGCGAGCGCCGCCCGCAGCATGGTCGGTGGCGTTGTCGCGGCCGCCGTGATGGTCGCCGTGCCGCTGTCCGACATGCTGACCACCGCCTTCGTCTGGTTCTCGAGCGCGGTGATGGCGCAGGCGAGCCTGTCGCCATCATTCGCCGCGCTGCTGCAGGTGGAAGTCTGTGCCAGCGCCGAGACGGCGGCGCGCAGCGTCGCGAGCTGCTGCTCGGCCGGCGTGGCACTGGCGAACTGGCCCGGCCCGATGAGCTTCGGCTGTGCGTTGTAGGCATTGATGTTGTTGCCGAAGATCGTGGTGATGACCGCATTCTCAGACGCGGCCACGACCGCCGAGGATACGGTGCTCGCCTGATCAGCGACGACCGCCGCCACGTGCGTGAAGGGCGTGACGTTCTTCGCCGTCGTCGTGCTGGTGTTGGAGATGTAGGCGGTCAGCCGCAAGGTGCTGGGCGGCGTGATGTTGCCCTTCACCTCGTCCTCGATCTGCGTACCGGTGGCCGCTGGCTTGACCACGATCTTGACCGGCCCGCTGCAGGGTGTAACGGTGATGGTGAACGAGCCCGCAGTGGTGCCGCCAGTGCCATCGGCTGTCGTTGCCGTGCCGATCGGACTGGATTCGGTCTTGCCACAAAACGCCGTCACCGAAGCCTTCTTGAACGGTCCGCTTGAGGCAATACCGGTGAGCGTCACAACTGGCGGCGGAGGTGGGGGAGGAACCTCCCCGCCTCCGCCCCCGCCGCCACAACCCACGATCAAGATGGAAGAAAATGCAGCCGAGACAGGCAGCCAGTTCCTCAT